>CAMGTC010000099.1 GCA_946061765.1 uncultured Treponema sp. | reverse complement strand
GGCAGACCAAGGGCTTTTTCGTGCTCAATCGGCCTGAATGGCGTCGGTCTGAAGGGTATTCAGATTCAGCAAAACGATGGCAAACAGATTTTTGGTGGATTTGTTAGAAGAGATGGCAGCGAGAATCTCTGCATTTGTACAGATAATTATTCCGAACAAATATTAACCCCAAACTGGAAGTTACTGGAAGAAGTTTTTAAATGTTGTAAAACAGTACAATAAGTATTATAATAAAAATCGGAAAAATTGCGTATTTACGCAGAATATTCGAAAAGAAATGATAGAACGTCCAAGATATTTATCAAAGCTGGTCTCAAAAAAACAGAATGGTCTCATAAAAATAATTACAGGAAACCGCCGCTGTGGGAAATCTTATCTGCTTTTTAACATCTATCATGAATATCTGAATTCTATTGGAATTCAGGATTCCCAGATTATTCAACTTGCTTTGGACGAAACAGCAAACGCAAGGTATCGTAATCCTGTTGAGCTGGACAAATACATCCGTGAAGTGACAAAGGACACATTAAAAATTTATTATGTTTTCCTGGATGAAATTCAAAAAGTTGAAGATATCCAGAATCCATTTGTACCAAATTCCGATTCCAAAATCTCATTTGTAGATACAGTCATCGGCTTGATGAAATTAAAAAATGTCGACCTTTACATTACAGGAAGCAATTCAAAAATGCTGTCTTCCGATATCATCACAGAATTCCGTGACCGTGGCGATGAAGTCCGGGTTTATCCCCTTTCATACAAAGAGTTTTACGATTCTTTTGAAGGAAACAAAAACAGGGTCTGGCGCGAATACTATACCTACGGAGGAATGCCTTTAGCTGCAATAAAAAAAACGCCGGAAGAAAAAAGCAAATATCTTCAGGATCTATTTACAGGCACCTATATTAAAGATGTACTTGAACGCCATAAAATCAATAAAGACGCTTCAGATTTAGAAGAACTTTTAAATGTAATTTCATCTTCCATAGGTTCACTCACAAACCCATTGAAGCTTGCGAATACTTTTGAATCGGTAAAACACAATAAAATCGATTCAGAAACAATATCTTCATACCTTGAATATTTTAAGGATGCATTCTTAATTGACAGTGCAATCCGTTACAACATCAAAGGCAAGAAATATATAAACACGCCGCTCAAATATTATTTTGTAGATGTGGGACTTAGAAATGCCCGCCTTAATTTCCGCCAGCAGGAAGAAAACCATATTATGGAAAACATCATCTTCAATGAACTGAAAATCCGTGGTTTTAATGTTGATGTGGGTGTGGTAGAATACAATTACAAAAATGCGGAAGGAAAAAGTCAACGTACACAGCTTGAAGTTGATTTTGTAGCAAATAAAGGGAACCAAAGATTTTACATACAGTCTGCTCTGAACATTGACAGTCCTGAAAAGAAAAATCAGGAAACAAATTCATTGCAAAGAATAGACGATTCATTCAAAAAAATTGTGGTGGTCAAAGATGACATTGAACCTTGGATTGACGAAAAAGGTATTCAGTACATCGGCATCCAGGACTTTTTGCTGGATGAAGGATTTTTGAGATAAAGGAATAAAGGAAGGGGAAATTGGCTTAGAAAATTATTGAGAGTGTCGTTAGTTGACACAGTAAAAACATATAGTAATAAAATAGAACTAGGAAGAGTTAATAGTTATGAATATACTTTTTGATACAAATATTTTAATTCCTTTAGAACCTAAAATTATCTCTGATATTGAACCTGAAACTCACGAAATTAATGAGTTGTATAAAAAACTCAAAGAATTGAATTATCATATTTTTTTGTTGGATTTACAAAAGAAAGATATAGAGAGTGATAAAGATTACAATAGAAGAGAAACTCGTATTATTTCGTTTGAAAAATATGAACTACTTGAGAATATTAAGCAGACAGAGTTAATTAATTCATCATTTCCAAATATCCCAGAAAAATCTCATGACTATGTTGATGTAGCATTGTTGAATGCCGTATGCGCAAATGCAGTTTCAATTTTAGTAACAAATGATGAGGGAATTCACAAGAAAGCTAAACAGGTAGGTAAAGAAGATTCTGTATATTATCTTTCAGAAGCACTAGATTTAGTTAATAAGCAGCTTCCAGATACAAGTATTTTAAGAGGATATGAACATCCGGTTATAGCTGCTGAAAAATGTTATAACATTGACGAAAGTGACACTTTTTTTGATAGTTTACGACAGTCTTATAATGGTTTCAATGACTGGTTTATAAATAAATGTAAATTAGCTCATAGAGATTGTTTTACACTTAGAGAAAAAAATAATTTAACAGGAATATGTATTTACAAGTTTGAAGAGCCTTGTTTTGAGATGACAGGGAAAGTAGTTAAAATATGTACTTTTAAGCTAATATCTCAAGGAAACAAATTAGGTGAATTATTGCTGAAAAATCTGCTGGAGCAATGCTATAAATCTAATGTTGAATGGATTTATGTTACAGCTTTCCCGGATAATTATATCTGCCAGTTTTTTGAAACCTTTGGTTTTGAGCCTTTCAAAGATAAATTAAACGGTACAGAAGAATTGATTCTCCGGAAACATTTAATTCCTGAAGAAAATGATAATTTTGACTCTTTGGAATATCATATAAAGTATGGTCCAAAATACTTTGATAAGGCTGCACAAAGCTTTTTAGTTCCTATTACAGATTCTTATCATACAATGCTTTTCCCGGAAACAATGGCAGAATCATTATTTCCTGAAATCTATTATGAAGATTCTTATGCAAATGCCATTAGGAAGGCGTATATTTGCAACAGTAATACAAATCAGCTTTCAGAAGGAAACATGCTTTTCTTTTACAAAACACATTCTGATTCTTCCATATTCGTTTGTGGTATTGTCGAAAAAGTATTAAAAACATCTTCTCCAGACGAAATATTATCAATAATCGGGAAGAGGACTGTATATAAGCGACAGGAAATCGAAGATAAATGTAGAAACGGAAATTCTTGTCTTGTAATTTTATTTAGACAGACAATCAATTTTAACAGAAAAATAAATATAAATGATTTGAAAAAACAAAAGTTAGTAAACGGCATTCCGCAGTCAATAACACAACTTTCAGAGGAGGCAAAAAAATGGATAATTCAACAGGCATGGTCTTAATGTCTATTCATCCGCAGTATGTGGATTTGATTAATTCTGGAGAAAAGAAAATTGAATTCAGAAAGACAAGATTTTTAAGACCTATTAATAAAGTTGTAATTTATTCAACAACTCCTGTCAGCAAAATTGTAGGCTATTTTGATGTAGATACCATTGTTTCATCAACTCCTGCACTTTTGTGGGAAGAATATAATCGTGTAGGCGGAATTTCAGAAAAAGATTTTTTTGACTACTACGGTTCAAAAATCGAAGCTATTGGCATAAAGATAAAGAATGCAATTCAATTTGATAAAAAAATTGATATATCGGCTTTGAACTTGACTCCGCCACAATCGTACAAATATTTGAGTGAAGAAGAATTTGAAAAGATATGTGGTTTGGGGAATTTGTGAGGAAAGATTTGCATTATTCTCGAATGTGATGTCTTTTGTGATTAATAAAAATTCTGAAACAAAATAATTACAGTGTCATTATTTGGCATCTTTGTCATGTATAATCTTAATAAAACGAAATAGGATATTTTTATGTCTGTAAATGTTGGAACTATATTTAGTGGAATAGGAGCACCGGAACAAGCATTTTTGCAACTAAATATACCTCATAATATTGTTTTCGCATGTGATAATGGAGAACGCAAACTAAAAACAAGTTTTTCTGACATTGAAAGTAAGTTGTGTAATTTTTCTACAAACTCAGAAAAGAATACATTTATTACATCATTATATAATAATGAGTGTGCAGAAAATTTTGTTGAAACCACATACAAAGCGAATTACAAAATTGATGATAATAAATTTTTCCAAGATGTTAGATTTTTGGATGGAACAGAATTTACAAATAAAATTGATATTTTGATTGGCGGAAGTCCTTGTCAGAGTTTTTCGGTAATGGGTAAACGAAAAGGACTTGAAGAAGCGAGGGGAACATTATTTTATGAGTATGCAAGGCTTGTAAAAGAAATAAAACCGAAAGTTTTTATTTATGAAAATGTAACGGGTATGCTAAATCATGATAATGGAAATACCTGGAAAATCATTTCATCTATATTTGATACCTTGAAGTATTCTTGGAAATTATTTGTGTTGAATTCTAAAGATTTTGGTATTCCTCAGAATCGAAGAAGAATATTTGTAATTGGATTTGATGAAAAGTATAAAGAGTATTTTAATAAACTCGAAGAACCAAAAACAATAAAGTTAGAAAAGTTTTTGGAAGATTTCCTAGATACAGATATTCCAAATAAATATTATTTACCAGAAAAAGGATTTATTAGAGTTACAAATCCAAATGAAATAAAGCATGTTGCCTTAAATGGGAAAATTGCAAGATGCCAAGTTGCTTGTCAGCAATATAATTGGTTTGGAGATATGCGTTTTGAGACTTCTATTCCAAAACGTGTTGAAGAAGATTCTCGTATATACAAGGGATATTATAAGGGACAATATGGCGTAACACGGTGTCTAACACCAAAGGAATGTCTTCGACTGATGGGATTTAGTGAGTCTTTCAAAATTGAAGTCCCAGATATGCAAATGTATCGACAAGTTGGTAATTCAATTTCTGTAAATGTGTTAAAAGAAATTATTAAAAATATTATGAAAACTGAAATTTTCGGATGAATGGAATATGGAAAATAAATTAAAAGTTGGAACTATATTTAGTGGTATAGGTGCTGCTGAATTTGCATTAAAAAGACTGAATATACCTCATGAGATTGAATTTGCGTGTGATAATGGCGAAATTGATTATGTTATTCCAGAAAGTGAAGTAGAGGAAAAAATAGCAACTTTAAAAACTGTTGAGGAAAAAAAAGCTTTTTTATCATCAGTAATGCCTAAAAAGACTAATTTTGTAAAACAATCTTATTTAGCAAATTACGATTTGAAAGAAGAAAATTTTTATTTCAATGTTCGACATTTTGATGGAACACCTTATCGAGATAAGATTGATTTATTTATAGGCGGAAGTCCTTGTCAAAGTTTTACGTTGCTTGGATATCAAAAAGGTTTAGAAGAGGCCAGAGGAACCTTATTTTATGAATTTGCAAGATTAGTCGATGAGATTCAACCTAAGGTCTTTATATATGAAAATGTTCAAGGTCTTGTAAAACATGATCAGGGAAAAACTTGGGAAGTTGTTCAAAGAGTTTTTAATTCTTTGGGATATACTTTGTATCATGATATTGTTGATGCCGTTGAACATGGAATACCTCAAAAACGTAGACGAATATTTGTAATTGGTTTTAAAAATAAACCATGCTCGGAATTTAAATTTCCTGAAAAGAAAAAACTTAATTTTACAATGCAAGATTTCTTACTTGAAAATACAAAAGAGGGGAATTTTATTGCAGATGGTGAAAATATTAAAATAAAAAAAGAAAAAAGTGTTGTTCCTGATAAATATTTTTTATCTGAAAGAATTTTGCCGGGTATCATGTGTGAGGGAACGGGAGGATTTTCAATGAAACCTGAAATTGATTTGAAAATTGCTCGACCACTTATGAGCACCATGCATAAGATGCATAGAGCCGGTGAAGATAATTATGTTACAACAAATGGAAAAATTCGCAGATTAGCACCAAGAGAATGTTTACGATTAATGGGATTTACCGATGATTTTAAAATTGCCGTATCAGATACTCAAATGTATAGACAAGCTGGAAATTCTGTTGTTGTTGATGTGTTGATGGGGCTAATAAAAGAAATAAAACGTTCTATGGGATGGTAGTTAATGAAATGGTCTATGGATACTCATAAATATATGAGTGAAATAACAAGAACAGCACTACAAATTATTGCAAAGAATAATATAACTTCTGAATCATCAAATGATTTAATAAAAGATGTTGAAAATCAACTTGCTGCTGCTAAAGTATATAAAGATGAAGAAGGATCTTCTGGTAGAATAAGAAGAGCATTGTTTACATATTTTCGTTCTTATCATTGTATGGATGATAGTCAAAATATAACTGAAATGGGGCAAGCTTTTATTGATAATAATATCTCGATAAAGGAGTTTTCATTTTGGTATTTATTAAATTATAAATATGTAAAAGGGACTGTTTCTTATTATCCTATTCAATTTTTGCTTACTTTTTTTAAGATTGTAAAAAGTATAGATTCAAATCAGTGTTTTTTGACACCATATGATTTTGAAGCGATTTCAGAATTGGATGATATAAATAACTTATCTACGGATTTTGTAAGAGAGCAGATTGAAAAACGAAATCATCCTCGACCAGAAATTAATGAACGAAACATAGGATACGATGTTTGGGCAAAAATGCTTATTCAAGCTGATGTTGTAGAGAAGGATGAACAAAAAAATCTCATAATTAAGAATTGGAATTTATGTAATTGGATTATTGATACATATCAATCAAGTTTAAGTTTAAATAATGGTTCTATATGTTGTGGCCCTATAGAAAGAATCCCATTACCACATGTTCAAATAAGTTCACCGTTTGATACAACTTATCATAAAGAAGGGTATGCATTGTGTTCAATTTTATTCGATGATTGTCCAAATTCAATCATTAATAAATATATTATTCAGGATAAAACTCATAATACAGATAATCTTTACTTGCAATTTGGTTTGAACAATGATTGCCGAGGTTTTTATAAAACTTTCTCTGGATATGAACACATAATTGGATATTTTTTATTAAAACAGTCTCATTTAGGATTGAAAAGAATCGGTGAAGCAATTTTGAATACCGAAACGATAGATGAAACTGATAATTCGCAAAATGAAAATGAAATGGAGGAAATAAAAATGATTACAGAAGTTAAAGGTGCTGCTAAGGCTCCAAATGATAATAAAGATCCAAAACAGATTATATTCTATGGAGTTCCAGGTTCAGGAAAGAGTTTTTCTATTTCCGAAACTTTAACTTCACTGAAAATTGATGAAGCGAATACTAAACGAGTTGTATTCCATCTAGATTATAGTAATGCAGATTTTGTTGGCCAAATTTTGCCTAAAATGACAAAAAATGGAATTACATATTTGTTTACTCCAGGTCCATTTACCCAAATATTAAGATCGGCATATCAACATCCTGAAAATAAATATGCATTAATTATTGAAGAGATAAATAGAGGTAATTCTGCTGCAATATTTGGAGAACTTTTTCAATTATTGGATAGGTTGGATAAAGATGAATCAAAATCGATAAATTCCGTAACTTATACAGAAGGTTGGAGTTCTTATGGGGTTAATAATGATTGTATCAATGCTTATCTTTTAGGAAATTATGATGATGATTTTGTAACAGATAAAAAAAGTGTTTGTATCAACTTTAATCAAAACACAGGAATTAGATTACCATCAAATTTATCTCTTCTGGCTACAATGAACACAAGCGACCAGAATGTTTTCACTCTGGATAATGCCTTCCAAAGACGCTGGGATATGGAATATATCTCAAATAAATATGAAGAATCTAAGGCAAACGATAAGCAGAAAGCTCAATATAATTCTAAAATTGGAACAACTGCAATTTCTTGGGGTAAATTCCGTGATGCCATCAATAAAGAAATTTCAAATCCTGAGAATAGTTTTGCCAATGCCGAAGATAAGCAGCTCGGCTTGTTCTTCATCAAGGCTGATAATAATGTAATCAAAGAATCTGATTTTTCAAATAAAGTCTTAAAGTATCTTTGGAATGATATTTTCAAAAGAGATAAATCTATCTTCAATGATGATATTTCAACTTTTGGTGAGCTTCTGGAAGTCTTTAATGGTGCTGATGCTTTTACAAAAAGTTTCAGTTCAGATTTTGTTTCAAAGATTGCAGAATGAAGTAAATGGCTGATAGTTTGGTGAACAATAAAATCTCTCTCAATGTAGCCACATCAGGAAATCAGTTTGTTGGATTGAAAATCACAAATACAGAACGAACGATTACATTTCCTATGGGCTACAATCTTGAGGAAAATGAAGTTTCTACTGAAAAATTGAACAAATCTCAAAGAATGGCAATTCTTAATCTTCTTTCAAGAATTAACGGATGTAAAAAACTGAAAGAAGGTGAGAAGATTTTTGAATTCAATAATCAGAAAAGTAATTCTTCCATGCCTTTACAATCAATGATTTATATCATTGAAGATTTTCTTGAACGTAATTCTTATTACACTGAAAAAGAAATTCTCTATACAACGGCAAAAAGTGGAAAAATAAGCTGGAATAGAACTGTAAAACAGATTCAACCGACTGTCTCAGATAGTGGAATTGCATTTTTAGATTTCATTGTTAGAAAAAATCACATTCAGGAAAATCAGCTTATTACAGAACTTCATATTTACTGTGTTTACAAGTGTTTTGAAGTTTTAGGATTTTTATATACTTCTTATCTTCCTGAAAAGGGAATTTTATCAGAATCTGACATTTCAAAAGATAAAAAATACTTTTTGAGTTTTATTCAGGAAAAAATTGATAATACACATCTTGAAGCAAACATTGAATTGTTTTCGGCAATGTATGATTTTCTGAGTAATTTCAATGCGGATGCAGAATTGAGTAGTGCAACTTATGGAACTAAGTCATTCCAGACTGTTTGGGAAAGTATGGTAGAAAAACTCTTTTCAACTGTTTCAGAAAATGTGAAAGAAAGATATTTCTATCCTCGAACAAGATGGAAGTTCAAGACATTTTGAAATGCTCCGCTTCGTCCTGATACAATCATGATTGAAGATGATAAGTGTTTCATCTTGGATTCAAAATATTATTCTTATTCAGCACAAGCTCGTGATGAAGATACAGAGAATGGGGAAGAAGTAAGCGGTTCTATTCCTGGCTCTGATTCAATTCAAAAACAGATTACTTATGCAGAATTTATTGATAAGGAAATAAACAACAATCCAAATAATAAGCGAATAGAAAAATATCGTTTTGATTCTGCTGATATTTTCAATGTTTTTATTCTTCCAGCTATGAATCCAAAAGAAAAATTTGAGTATCTTGGCTTTGCAACTTCTGAGTGGAAGGATAATTTAAAGAATTACCATTATGTTCATGCGATTACAATTGATACGCAATTTTTGATGATGAATGGTAATAAGAATTCTGAAGGTATTAAAAGAAAGCTGATTGATTGTATCATTAAAAATGAAATCGTTAAAAAAATAGTTAAAGAAATAAAATGCAATTAATACAGAAATTTTTTATTCCCAAGGACCACAACC
>CAMGTC010000098.1 GCA_946061765.1 uncultured Treponema sp. | reverse complement strand
AGGATTTTTGATTTTTTATTTTTCTGAGATTTTTTATTTTGGAGATGAACGTATATACCAATCAAAAGTGCCGTAATTATTGCTGCTGCAATTCCTATTATTAAATAATCCATAATAAAAGTATTTTAATACAGAATTGTAACAAGAGCAAAATTCAGTTATTATGTACTTATGAATATAGTAGTTATTGGTAGTGGCGGTCGTGAGCACGCTATCTGCTGGAAATTAGCACAAAGTTCACAGGTAGATAAGATTGTAGTTGTTCCAGGAAATGGTGGAACGGCCCATGAGTTAAAATGCGTAAATGTGAATCCCAAGGATTGTGACTATATAAAAGATGGTGAAAATCCCTATGTAGCTATAGCAAAGCATGAAAATTGTAGAATGGCAGTAATTGGACCTGAAGATCCATTATCTATGGGTCTTGCAGATGAATTCTGGAATGCAAATATTCCTTGTGTAGGTCCTAAAAAAGCAGGGGCTCAACTGGAAGCAAGTAAAGATCTTTCTAAGAGTTTCATGAAAAAATATGGAGTAGCTTGTGCCGCAAGTGAAACTTTTACAAATTCGCAAGAAGCAAAAGAATATATAAAAAAACATGGTGCGCCAATAGTAATTAAAGCCGATGGTTTAGCAGCTGGAAAAGGTGTTGTTGTTGCCGCAACAGAAGCAGATGCTTTAGCTGCAGTTGATGATTTAATGGAAAACGGTAAAGTTGGTAGTGCAGGTAAGAAACTCGTTATAGAAGATTATCTTGAAGGAGTTGAAATTTCTGTTCTGGCAGCAGTTTCTGTTACTCCTGAATATGCAATGAATGGCAGTGCTGCTATTGTTCCATTTTTACCAGCTAGAGATCATAAACGTCTTTTAGATGGTGCTAAAGGTCCAAACACTGGTGGAATGGGTGCTGTTTGTCCTTTGGATGACGTAACCGACAAGATGATGAAAGAATTCAATAAAGATATTCTTGAGCCTACTTTAAACGGTCTTATCAAAGAAAAGTATGATTACCGTGGTTTTATTTTCTTTGGTGTAATGCTTACAAAAAATGGTCCAAAATTGTTGGAATATAATGTACGCCTTGGAGATCCTGAAACTCAGGCGGTTTTACCTTTAATGAATTTTGATTTTACTTCTATGTGTACTGCTATTCTTCAGGGAAGTCTTAAGACTTTTAATTTTGACTGGAGGCCAGGTTACCAGGTAGCTCCTGTAATTGTAAGCGGAGGCTATCCTGCAGAATATAAAAAGGGTTGCCAGATTACAATTAATCAGGCCCTTTTGGCTGCTAGTGATGCAAAAGTTTTTATTGCCGGAGCAAATGCAGGAAATCGTGGAGAACGCGACAATTTATTCACAAGTGGGGGTCGTGTTCTCGCTTGTAGTGCTTATGGCGATACATTTAAAGATGCCTGGACAAGAGCTTATCAGGGAGTGTCTGCAATTAAATTTGAAGGTTCCTTCTACCGTAAAGATATTGGTCTTCCAGGAGCTGCAGAAAGCGGTAAGATTTAATATTATTGTTAATCAATAATTTTTTGAAAATCAATTAAGGTCTGGATAAAAATCCGGGCCTTTTTTATAAAAATCACTTATGCAAAAAAAAAGTCGGTTGATTATTTTTAAATCAACCGACTTTTTTTAGTTTATATCAAAACTATTTAAGGATAATGTCCTTAATGAAGATTGGATCGCGTCCACCGTAGTAGAGCTGAATTCCTAAAATCTGTCCTTTTGGTTTGAATCCGTTACCCCAAAGACCATCGATTCCTTCCTGTGAGTTAAGATCGATAGTTTTTGTGATGAATCCATCCAAAGCTGCTGCTACTGGATACATAGCTGTAGCATGTTCACCTTCTGTGATTGCATTGTTGTACATTAAAGCAATGTTTGCTGTCCAAGTGTTGTCTAATGGAATATCAAGACCAGCACATGAGAACTGGAATGTTGAAAGAGATGCAGCGTCTACTGGTTCATCGAATAACCAGATTGCGCGGATATTTCCGTCACCATTAGAAGGAATTTTTACTGCAGTTTCACCAGCAAATTTAACTAATTCTGGAGCATCACAGTAGATGTCTACTGGAGTTGCTTTTGAATAGTCTTTGTTAGTAATAAGTTTAGCAGGTGCAAGAAGATCTGCACAAGATGTGGCATCAGCCTGTCCTACATATTCATATTCAAGGTGGAGAAGACCATCATCTTCTTCTGCGAAGATATCCAATCCTTCTGGAGCTCCTAAATCATCATCTGCTGCACCTTTTGATGCACAAGATACCAAACCAAAAAGTAATGCTGTTGAAGCAAGTACCAAAGCGATTTTTTTCATTATTTTCCTCCTAAATGAAAAATCTTTAAATTCCTAATTTTCTCTGAAAATTGAATAGACAGAAATAGGTTATTTTGCAATTTATTGTTAAATATAACAATCTAATAAAAGTGTATCACTTATGTAAAAATAGAATTATTGGAATTTTAGAGATTTTTTGTTAGTTTTTTATTCTTTTAACAAAAATCCATCTACAGCCAGGTCTAAAGTCTTTCGGATATCAGATATATCTTTTTGATTTAAAACAGTAAGTCTAAAAATAGCAGATTCAATAAGACCGTAAAGGAGTTCATTCATATCTTTTACGTTCATATTCTTAAATTCTTTATTCTGAATGCCTCGAATCATAATTGTGCTCAAAAGATGTCTAAGTCTTACAACACGACGGCGGATTTTTTCTTCAATATCAATTCCTGATTTTTTGAGCTGCATAAAATAACTTAAAAGTACAATAAATAATTTCTGGCTTTCTTCACAATAGTCAATAATTTTATTTAAAATTTGTCTAAGGGTCTCTTCTGTTGTTAATGACTGGTCTGCAAGAATGGCTGATAAAGATACTTCCAGAGCACTGAGTAATTCTTTTATGCTACCAAGAAAAATTTCATGTTTATTTTTAAAATAAATGTACAGAGTTGTGCGGGTAATTCCACAGCGATCTGCTATTTTTTGAAATGTAGCATCTTCATAGCCTTCTTCGATAAAAACATCTAATGATTTCTGCAAGATATCGTGCTTTCTTTTATCGTGTTCTACGACAATAGCCATTATTAACTCCTCAGTTTAATACTTTTCTTTATTGACCTTATGTTTATAATTTTTATTTTCGGTTTTCTTCTGATTTTTTGAAATTTTTTGCTCAGACATATTTCTCTTATAAATATAGAAAGTTGTATCAAGATTGCCAGCCTTAATGATTTTTATATTTCCTGTTGGATGATTAAAAGTTTTTTCAAAATCTTTATAAGAAGTAATTACTCCTAAATCCCACTTAGGAAATTCTGTCCAAAGACTGTCCATCTGCTTGTAAAGTTCTTGAGCTTCTTTTTCATCACCTAATCTTTCTCCGTATGGAGGATTACAAAGTAAAAGTCCGCTTTCGTAAGGGGCTGACAAATCTTTAAAATCAGCCTGAACAAAATCTGGTCTTTGGATATGAGCACTTATCCCAATTGATTTTAGAGCGCGGCCGGCCATTACACAGGCATATTCAGCATTTTTCTTAGCGCGTTCAATTGCTTTTGGATCAATATCGGAACCTGTTATTCTAACTTCTACATCAGTTCTGATTTTTGCTGCTTCTTCTGTTTTAATTATAGTGGCTCTTTTTTCATCAAAAATTGGAAGATTTTCTAAAGCAAATCTTCTTCCAAATCCTGGAGCAACATTAAAAGCGTAAAGAGAGGCTTCAATTGGAATTGTACCAGAACCACAGAAAGGATCATGAAGAGGAGTTTTTCTTCTCCAAAGCATTTCCTGAAGTAAAACTGCTGCTGTTGTTTCTCTTAAAGGAGCAATTCCTCCATCAACTCTGTAACCTCTTTTATGTAAAGGAAGTCCAGAAAGATCTAAAAGTACAAAAACTTTATTATCTTCAACATAAACACGAATATCACTTTCTTCACCACTTTCTGGAAGAGTATTCATGTGCCATTTATCGCCAAGTTTTGAATAAATTGCCTTGTGAACAATTCCCTGAATACTGTGTTCAGAGTTGAGTTTACTTTTGTAAGTTCTAACTTTATCAACAACAATTTTTGAATCTTTGTTCAGAAAATCCTGCCATTCCACCTGATAAGTTCCGTCGTAAAGAGAATCAAAATCTAAAGCGTCGTATTCAGCCATTTGCAGATAGATTCTGTCTGCTGTACGTAAACATAAATTTGCTCGAAAAAGGCCGTCATCATCGGCATAAAATGATACGCGACCTGGTGCATTTGAGTGAAGTTTATATCCTAAAAATTTTATTTCATTTCCAAGAATTTTTTCTGCGCCAACTGCGCAAAGAGCTAATAATATATTCATTGTGTTTAATTTAACATTTTCACATTTTTTGTTCAAATATCATGTTAAGTTTATAGTAAAAATACTAAGGATTTGAATAATCAAGTCCGTTGTCTCCAATTTCAGAAGAAACTGAGAAACTATCAATTGAAGATTCACCTTTGTAAACAGGAATTGATGTAGGTAAAGTCCAGTAAACACGCATTGTTACATCATCTTCATTTTTTTCCGTTCTCTGTCCCAGTAAACCAGTGATTGTCAAATCAGTATCATAATAGCCTTCTGGTAAAAGACCTCGAAGATTTATTTTTTCTGAAGTTGTAATAATTGTATTTGTTAAAGCAAATGTCTGAGCTTTAGAAGATGTTGTAATTATAAGAGCAGGAACAAAGTTTGTAGAAAACTCTGAGATGCCGCTTGGTTCTGTGAGTGTAATTGAGCCACTTATTGCCTGAAATTTTAATGTGTTATCAGTATCGTCAAAAGTAATTTTAGTATTTGGAACTGAATATTTGAAGACTGAATAAGAATCAGGTCCGCTTGAAACATTGTAAGGATAACTGTCAGTCCAGTTAGTTGTATAAACTGAACCGTCTTTATTTGTGTAACGGGCCATGTAACTATATTTATGGTCTTTTAATACAAAAAAGTCTTCAAAAAGATAAGATGTATTGTATGAATCAAATCCTGCAGGATAAACAATTCCTATTGGATAGTAAGTATCTTCAGCCGAATCTTTGCGGTAGACGTTTATGTATTCGGTATCATTACTTAATTTTTGTAAAGTGACCTTTATACTTGCTGAACTTGAGTTATCAATATCTGGACGGTTTTTATTTTCTTCTGATTCCCAATTAAAATGACAAGAAAAAAAGAAACTGCTGCAAAGTAGAAGAATAAGAATATTTCTGATTTTTTGAGTTAAATTAATTTTCATATAAAACCTCAATTTTATATCGGTCAGATTGCACAAAAACTTTAGAAAAAGTTTACATCGATAGAAATATTTTTACAGTAAATAAAATTTTATTTATCATAAGAGCCAAAATCTTTACATTTACTGTAAAAATTTGATAGTATTAAAAAAGTTTAATAATACTAAATTTTTCGGAGGTATTAACAAAATGAAAAAGTCATTGAAGTTTATTATGACATCAGCATTGCTCGCAATGAGTTTAGGTTTTTTGGCTTCTTGTTCAAAAGAGTCAACTTCTATTAAAATCGGATCAATTGGTCCACTTTCTGGTGCTGTAGCTGTATATGGTACAGAAGCAAAAGATGCTGCCGTTCTTGCTGTAGAAGAAATTAATGCAGCTGGTGGAATTAATGGTCTTCAGGTTGAATTAATTGCAGAAGATGATGAAGGTGATCCTGCTAAAACTGTATCTGCTTTCAAAAAACTTACTGTTCAGGATAAATGTAAAATTATTCTTGGTTCTTTAACATCTGGTTGTACAAAGGCAATTACAGAACAGTCTAAAGCAACAAAAGTTATTCAGATGGCTCCTGCTGCTACTGCTACAAATATTACAATTGATGATGCTGGTAACACAAATCCTTGGGTATTCCGCGCTTGTTTTATCGATCCATTCCAGGGAACTGTAGGTGCTAAGTTTGCTATTGAAAATCTTGGATGCAAAAATGCTGCTATCCTTTATGATGTAGGAAACGATTATTCTGTAGGTCTTATGGAAAACTTTGTAGCTACATTTGAAGCTGCTGGTGGAAAAGTTACAAAAGAATCTTATGCTACTGGCGAAAAAGATTTCAATGCTCAGATTACAAAGATTAAGAATGCTAACCCAGATGTAGTATACCTTCCAGATTACTATGCAACTGTTGCTTTGATTGCTAAACAGCTCAGAGCTCAGGGAATTGACACTCCACTTATTGGAGCTGACGGTTGGGATGGTCTTAAAGCTAATGCTGGTGATGAAGTAACAAATGGTTTCTATTCAAATCACTATGCTGCTGACTCAACTAATCCTGTTGTACAGAATTTCGTTGCAAATTTTGAAAAGAAATTTGGTCGTCAGCCAACTGCTTTTGCTGCTCTTTCTTATGACTCAATTTACATGTTAAAAGATGCTATTGAAAAGTCAGGAAGTAAAGATGTTGAAAAAGATATCTCTAAGATTCGTGATATTCTTGAATCAAACGAAGGTGATTATGTAACAGGTCACTTAACATTTGATACAAAACACAACCCTGTAAAATCAGCTGTAATGATTGAAATGATCAAAAATGAAGATGGCTCTTTGGGTGAAAAATATGCTGCAACTGTACAGCCATAAGTTTAGCCAAAAGGCTTAATTTAATTAAAATCCGCTTCGTTTAATTACGGGGCGGATTTTTTTTGCCTTTTTTACAAAAATGTCTACAATGAGAGAATATGATAGTAAAAGAAAATAATCGTTTGGTAATTAAAGATGGATTTGGAACTGTCTGGATTGAAGCATGGGGAAAAGATTCTGTCCGTGTGCGTATGACTAAAGACAGATTTATGAATAATCAAGACTGGGCTTTAACAGAAGCTCCTGAAGTTGTTGACTCCAAAATATCAATTGAAGAAGTTGATACAACTTATCCCTGGGCAAAACATTTTGAAGGCCCTGAATATCTGATTGAAAAAACTAAAGGTCAAGTTGCAAAATTGATAAATGGCCGGCTTTTAGTAAAAGTTAATTATGAAAACTGGATTAGTTTCTGGAAAATTGAAAACGGAAAAGAGGAACTTTTATTTGAAGAACAGTGGAGAAACCGCTGGCGAATAGACCGCTTTTGCGTTCCAACAAATAATGGTGGTCGTGAATTAAAAGTAAATTCTGGAAAATTTAATAACAAAGCTACAGTACGTTTTGAAGCTTATGATGATGAAAAAATCTTTGGTATGGGACAGTATCAGGATTCTCATCTTGATAAAAAAGGTGGCGTTTGGGAATTATCACAGAAAAATTCTCAGGCTTCTGTACCATTTATTATTTCTTCCAGAGGTTATGGATTTTTGTGGAACAATCCTGCAATTGGAACTGCTTCTTTTGCAACAAATGGAACTAGCTGGGTGGCAGAAGAAACTCAGAAAATAGATTACTGGGTAACTTGTGGTAGTCCTGCCGAAATTGAAGAAAATTACACCGCAGTTACAGGCCGCACTCCAATGATGCCAGATTTTGCAATGGGATTCTGGCAGTGTAAGTTGCGTTATAGAAATCAGGAGGAGGTTATTCAGGTTGCAAAGGAATACCAGAAGCGTGGGCTTCCTCTTGATGTAATTGTAATAGACTTTTTCCACTGGTCTTGCCAGGGGGATTTTAAGTTTGATGCAGAAGACTGGCCTGATCCTGACAAGATGGTCAAGGAACTTTCAGAAATGAATGTTAAGTTGATGGTGAGTGTCTGGCCAACTATAGACGAACGTTCTGAAAATTTTGAAGAAATGGCAAGCCAGGGGCTCTTAATCAGCTTTGATAAAAAAGACGGTTTTAACATGGACTGGATGGGCAATACTGTTTTCTTTGATACAACAAATCCAGAAACAAGAAAGTACGTTTGGGAAAAATGTAAGGAAAATTACTTTAAAAAAGGTATACAGCTTTTCTGGCTGGATGAAGCAGAACCTGAATATGGGCTGTATGAATTTGAACATTACAAATATCATCTTGGACCTGCAATGGAATGTTCAAATATTTATCCTTATTATTATGCAAAAGGATTTTATGATGGACTTAAAGAGGAAGGCGTTGATTTACCTTTGAGTCTTGTTCGTTGTGCCTGGGCTGGAAGTCAAAAGTACGGGGCTGTTGTCTGGAGTGGAGATGTGCATTCAGATTTCCTCTCTTTTAGAAATCAGGTGCAGGCCGGTTTAAGTATGGCGATTGCTGGCATTCCATGGTGGACAACTGATATTGGAGGCTTCCTTGGCGGTGATATAAAATCTGAAGAATTTAAGGAACTTCTGGTTCGCTGGTTCCAGTGGGGCTGTTTCTGTCCTGTTATGCGTTTACATGGGGAACGACCTCCATTCTTTAAACCAGAAAAACCATATCACGAGGTACGCGGCCATAAAATTAAACAAATGGAAAGTGGGCAGGATAATGAAGTCTGGGCTTTTGGTGATGAAGTTTACGAAATTCTTTCAAATCTCCTGAAATTCAGGGCCCAATTAAAACCATACATAAAAGAGCAAATGCTTGCTGCTCATCAAAAAGGTGCTCCTGTAATGAGACCTTTAATGTACGATTTTGATAAAGATCCACTTTCTTGGGAAATTGAAGATCAGTATATGTTTGGGCCAAAATATATGGTTTGTCCTGTAATGGAAGCCGGGGCCAGAAGTCGTCTTGTTTATCTTCCTCCTTTGAATAATGGACAAAAATGGAAGGAAATACATACTGGCAAGGAATATGATGGGGGACAGACCCTTACAGTCGATTCTCCAATCGAATATATTCCTGTTTTTGAACGCTAAACATTTGATGCAGATTTGAATTTAAAATAGAAAAAGGTAATTGATTTTGAGTAGATTTTATTTTACTCAATTTCAATTACCTTTTTTTTATTTAGGGTTTATTACAAACCCAAAAAAACGGCGAAGTCAAGGCTTTAAGCGTACGCGTGCCTTGACTCGACGTATTGATTTAAGTCTTTTCTATTCAGAGTCTGCAAATTTAACAGCTTCTAAAACTCCATAATAAGCTTGTTTTACACTGTAATCTTCATTAAAAAGCAGTGGATATTGAGTGTGCCCCTGATATTCTTTTTGATTGTTGAGCCAGGTTCTATTATCACTTACACCCCAGATAGTAACTCCTGTAATTCCAGGAATTCCCTCTTTAGCTCTGTGTTTTAAGAAAAGCTTGAAATATTCTTTGTACTTTGCCTTAAGCATAATTGAACTGTATGCCTTATTATCGTTTGCAATATCAAGTTCTGTAACCTGAACATTTACTCCGTGACTTAAGAAAGTTTCTACAGCTTCTTCGTAAGAATTAGGACCTGTAACAGGAGTTGTCATTTTTACGTGAGACTGCATGCCAACTGCATCAATACGAGCATCTGGGCAGGCTTTAATTTTATCAATTAATTTACAAATTGCCTTACGTTTTGCAGGACTGTAGCAAGAGTAATCATTGTAACAAAGTGTAACATCTGATGG
>CAMGTC010000097.1 GCA_946061765.1 uncultured Treponema sp. | reverse complement strand
ATAAGCCTTGAATTTGACCAGAAATTTCAACTGCAAGATTTTTACTTTCTTTTTGATAAGATGAAATATCTGAATTTTCTAGCATAAATGGATTACTTTCTATAAGTCTTGAAGGACTTTTTTTATCAACCGGGTAAGAATAAGATGCCGGACTAGAAAGTATATAAGGTTTTACATTTTGGCTATTGATTTGAATTGGACTGGCCCAGAAAAATGTTGCCCCTAATTTACAATTTTCCTGTGGCATTGAATTAATCCACAGAGGATAATTTAGAATTTTACTTTTATTATTTGCGTTTTCAAAAGGATTTTGATTATCTTCCTGGCTTAACATCGTAATTTGAGAACAAGAAATATCAGCAGCAATTTCTTCCTTAAAGAAAATTCCCCAGTTTTCTAGCATTTCAACGATATTTGTTCTTTGATTTTGACTTATACTCCAGTCCCCTTCAATATCAACAGAATAAGGACTTATATTAAAAAGAGCATTTCCTTTATTGTTTAAAATATAATTTTCAATGGCAATAGCCTTTTCAATTGGAATTTGAGAATCACCAATAATATACAAAAGTCCCCTTGACTGCTCTAAAATTTCTTCAAAATTAGGATCATTAATAAAAATTGGATTAGAGGTAAATCCATTTAAACTTAGATATGGAACAAGGTATGAATAATCTTCTGTAAAATTCCTTCCGTTTCCTATTATTATATTTACAATTCTATCTTTTCTTTGAATTAAATCTTTTATTTTTGTATCTAAATCAAATTCAAGTCTATCGGCAGAAAGTATAAAACTTGTAGAGAGAAATCTGCCTTCACTTTCTATTACAATCGAAGAAAAAACATCCAGAAATTGAGTAGAATTGTTTTTACTTGTCCTCATTTGCTGGCTTTTAATACCATAAGCCTGTAATTTTTCAGAAAGAGATGAATCTTTATCGGGATCTTTAATCAAAAAAGATATTTCTTTATTTTGATCTGCATAAAGCTTTAAAAAATCACTTACATCTCTTATTTGGGGATATAAGCGGTTTAATGATGAAGACCTGTAATAAGTAATTTTTACCGGCTCTTTTATTTCTTGTAATAATTCTTTTGTATATTTTGATAAAGAATAGCTTTTGTTTTTAGATAAATCTAATCTGAAATAATATCGGCAAGAGTTTAACATAAAAATTAAAGTCAAAAGTAAAAGTCCAATATTAAGCAGGCGGAAATTTTTATCATGATTTTCTGCTTTTAAATTATCAGTAAAATTAGTTAAAAGAAAAAATAATATTGTTGAAGAAAAAAGCCATAAAAAATCTCTGGAATCAATTATTCCCTTTCCTGCTGCATCAAAATGCCAGGCAAAAGAGATTTTTTTTAAGACTTCCGATAAAAAATTTCCTAGAGGAAGATAAAGACTTATTAAATGAGCGCAATTTATAATCAAAAGAAAAATAATAGAAACTAAAAGGGCTGCGATTTTAGATTCAATTAAATGATTTATAAAAATACAAAGTGAAATTATTGAAGTTCCAAAAAATAAAAGACAAAGAAAGGATGTAAAAATTTTTCCTGTGTCTAAATCTCCAAAAAAATGGATTGGGATAATACAGAGAAAAGTAAAAATAAGGAGCAGCAAGTACAAAAGAAATTCACTGATAAGATATGCAAAAATCTTTTTTCCCCTGCTTAAAGGAATAAAATCATCATAAGAAAAATTTGGATTTTTATAAGATAAAAGTGGAATTACAATTATAAGTATATAAGGAATTGCAGAAAAAAATAAAAGTAAATTTGTTGAACCCCTTGAAGAAAAAAACTGACCTCTAATAAAAAAATTAACTGCAGATAAAAAGGGAGTTAAAATTGCAATTATATAAAAGAGCGGACTTTTTAATTGTAAGAGAAATAAATTTTTTACATGGTTTTTAAATATCGATTTGTTTATCATTTATAATCTATAATCCTAATTTTCTGAAATGAGTTGAATGAAGGCAGTTTCAAAATCTTTTGCTCCAACCTGATTTTTTATTTCTTCCTGGCTGCCAGAAGTAATTAATTTTCCTTTATTTAAAATATATACTTTTGAAGTTAAAGATATCACTTCTTGTAAAATATGGGTAGAAATTAAAATGGCCTTATCTGTTGAAAGTTTTTTGATTAGATTTCTCATTTCTACAATCTGAATTGGATCCAGACCAGAAATTGGTTCGTCCAAAATTAAATTTTGTGGATTGTGAATTATTGCCTGTGCAAATGATAATCTTTGCTTATACCCTTTTGAAAGGCTTTTAATTTTTTTATTTAATACCTGAGATAAATCACATTCTTTTATTACTCTTTCAATTTCTTTTACAGAATTTTGAATATTATGAATTGAAGCGACATAAGATAAAAAATCTTTTACTTTGATATCCGGAGGCAGGCTGGAAATTTCTGGTACATAACCTATATTTTCCATTATTAAATCAGGATTATCTAATGTGTTATAGGAGTTTGCTTCTTTATCTGTAAAAAAGATTTTCCCCTTGCTGGGATTATGGATTCCACAAAGGGCCTTTATGATTGTAGTTTTACCACTCCCGTTTGGACCCAGGAGAGCCGTAATTGATGAATCCTGAATATTTAGATTTATATCTTCAATTATAAAACTTCTTTTTTTATTAATTCCTTCACGATATTCTTTTGTAAAATTTTCAACTTTTATCATTATTCTGTTAATTCCCTGTTTAAAGGTAAAACAGCTGTTAATGATTTGAAGTTACAGGCAATGTCGTCTTTAGAATTAAAATTATAATTTCCTACAAGAAGTTTATTATTATTGTCTTCAACATATGGAGTAATCACAACAAATGTAGAACCGGTTTTAGTATCATCTACCCAAGTTCCAGTATTTGTGTAGATGTGATTTTTATCATTATAAGTCTGTAATTTTGGATTATGAGTATGACCAAAAACTACAACTTGTACTTCTGGGTCTAAATCAAAATATTGAGTTTTAGCAGATTCGTCTAGTTTAGATTTAAAAACCATATTAGTTGCTGAGTTGTAATAAGAAAGATTATCTGCATACGGATCTGCTACGTTATTGAGTAATTTAATTGCTTCCCAGGTGGAATCATATTCTGCTTTAATATAGATTTTCCTTGTATCATTTTTTGCAGGAATGTAATCTGCTGTTAAATATGTACCGTTAAAACCATCTATATCATTATATAAATAATTAATATCACTAGAGATTAAATTTGAAGTTTTAAGAGCTGTCCAGCAGTTTTTATATACTGAATGAATTTTATCTCCTGTAGGAGAAGTATAAACATAATCTTCGTTAGTAAATTCAAGGTCTATATTTGCAATTGATCTTGAAGCAGAATAATTTTCCTTTAAATTCTGGCTTATTATCATTCTGTTTACATAAAAACCAATTGGAAGAATTGTCTGGGTAGTTATTCCTTCTACCTTATTTCCATCACAAAGCTTTTCATTATTTGTAACTCTATTTGAATATAAATCCGGGCAGTTCCAGAAATCATATCTGTGACCATGTTCAATTGCAATTAAACCTGTAATATCATCAAATAAAGTTTTTTCGCTGCTAGAAGACCTTGTTATTCCATCACTACTTTGAGTTGAGTCTGTTTTTTTTGCAAAGTACTTTGGATAATAAGTTCCAAGACCTTTTGTATCTTCTGTTTTTCCTTCTTTATCGTATGTGGTTATATAATCAACACAACCATCAAAAATTTCCTGATAATCTTCTTTTGTAACTCCCATATCATGATTTCCAGGAACAGAAGTAATTTTAATTCCTTCTTCGAAAATATCTTTTAATCCCTGGATAATATCCTGATTTGCATTTGCTATTGCTTTTACAAAATTACTTTCACTTTCATACGAATTAATTACATTTAATTGCATTGGAACGGCCCATTCATCAAAAAAATCACCGTTGATTACAATTTCGCTAATCCAGCTTTTATTTTCGATTACCCAATCAATAAATTGAAGTATTTTTTCTTTATTTTTACGTAAACTTGAAAATGGAATATTATTATACTGTGGTGTAGATGGAATTATAGTTCCTTCTAAGGCTCTTTTATCTGTCATGTGTAAATCGCTAATTACAATTATAGACTTGTAATCAGATTCGACTGGTGGAAATACGCCAGGGCCTTTTTTTCCTGGTGTAAAAGTACATGCAGTCAATAATAGTAATGATACTATAAAAGGTATAACTAATTTCATAATTTCTCTCCCAAAAAATAAGAAAATGCCAATTTAATGATAACTTTCTTAATTTTCGCATCAATTATAAACCAATTTTTAAATAAATCAAGAAGATTTAAAAAAAGTAAATATTTTTTAGCAATTATTAGTCTTCATAAGGAATTTCAATATGCATACGGTCACGGCTTAATTCAGCTTTAGGCCATACACTTTGAGCTTCATTCAAAAGTTTTTCCAGTTCTCTGTCAGTGTAACGTGGACTATAGTGAATTAAACACATTCTTTTTACATTAGCTTCTTTTGCAATGTGAGCGGCTTGTTTTGCAGTCATATGTTTTTTTTCTTTTGCCTGATCAGAGAGCGCATCTTCAAACATTCCTTCACAAACCAGAAAATCTGAACCTTTAACATTTTCTATAATGCTTTCTTTGTATAAGGTATCTGTAACAAAAGAAAATTTTCTTCCGCTTCTTTTATGTCCTAAAACTTCTTCTGGTTTTACAGTTTTTCCTTCTTCATTTGTAACTTCAAAGCCACTTTGTAATTGGGCCCAAAGAGGTCCTACAGGAACTTTTAATTCTCTGGCCTTTTCAGGATTAAATTCTCCAGGTCTGTCTAATTCTTCCAGTGTATAACCAACACAAGTTTTAGTATGTTCAAGTGGAAAGGCTCTTACATAATAATCTTTTCCAGAATGAACTAGGCAAGGAGCTTCAATTTCTTTTACTACAATGGGATAATTTATGTACATATCCAAAACTCTACGGCTTGTTTCTACGTATTCTTTAATTTTTGGTGGACCATAAATATATAATGGCTCAGTTCTATCTACCTGGGCATTTAACATTAAAATACCAGGCAGCCCTGTTACGTGATCCGCATGTGTATGAGAAATAAAAATTGCCGAGATTTTTTTCCATTTAAGATTTAATCTTTTTAGACTAACCTGAGTTCCTTCTCCACTGTCAAATAAAAAAAGGTCTCCGTCTCTTCTTAGTAAAACTGAAGTTAAATGTCTATATGGTAAAGGCTGCATTCCTCCGCAACCCAAAATAAATGCTTCCATGTTCATGTTTGTATTTTAGCGAATTTTGGGTAAAAGGTCATTATTTGATTCTAATTTCTTTATGTGTACTAAAAAATAAATTAGTTGAGCTGTAAAAGTTAAAATCCAGCTGATTGGATAGGAAAGAAAAATAATAAAAGGTGTGTGAAATGTGGGTATTTGGAAAATGGTTAATAACCAGATAATTCTGAATACACAAGCTCCAAGCATAGACATAATTACAGGAGGTAAAGAATGCCCAATTCCTCTGATTGAACTTGCCATTGAATCCATCATTCCACATAAAAAATATGTAGAGAAAATAACCCACATTCTTGAAATTCCTTCTTCAATTACCTGTGGATTGCTTGTATAAAAGCCTAAAAGACTACGTCTGAATAATAAAAAAATTGTACTTAAAAGGCTTCCAATAACAATTATTGATAATTGAGATTCCCATACAACTTTTTTAATTCTTTTTATTTTACCTGCACCATAGTTTTGAGAACAGAAAGTCAAAGCCCCCTGAGAAAATCCATTCATAGAAGTATAAACAAAACCTTCCAGGTTACAGGCTGCTGAATTACCTGCAATCAAAGTGGCACCAAAAGAATTTATGGAAGACTGAATAATTATATTGGAAAAAGAAAACATAATTCCCTGAAATCCTGCGGGGATGCCAATTTTAACTATTTTTAGAAAAATTGGTATATTAATTTTTAATTGTTTCAAATCCAGATGAAAATCATCTTTTTCTTTTATTAAAATAGCTATTACCAGAATTGCTGAAAGAAGCTGAGAAATTATTGTTGCCAGAGCAACTCCTGAAACATCCATTTTAAAAATAATTACAAAAATCAGATTTAAGATGACATTTAAAAGACCTGAAATAAATAAAATGAACAGAGGTCTTTGTGTATCTCCCTTTGCCCTTAAAATTGCACTTCCAAAATTGTATATCATAGTGGCTGTCATACCAGAAAAATAAATTCTAAGGTAAATGGCAGCAAGGTTTAAAACTTCTTTGGGAGCCTTCATTAAAGTTAAAATTGGTTTTGCAAGTGGTACACCAATAAGAGTAAGAATAATTCCACTCAAAATTGAAAGCAAAATGGCGGTGTGAATACTTGCTTTTATCTGTTTTGAATTTCCAGCTCCAAAAAAATTCGCAACTACTACATTTGTTCCTATCGAAAGGCCCATAAAAAGATTTACCAGAAGATTTATAAGAGAGCCTGTGGAACCAACGGCGGCCAAAGAATTATCTCCTGCAAATCTTCCAACAACAATAATATCTGCGGCATTAAAAAGTAATTGTAATAGACTTGATAAAATTAATGGAATTGAAAATCTAAGGAGTTTTTCAAGAATTGGTCCATTAGTCATATCAATCTGTCTGGATTTAATAAACATATATTTTTACGGTTTTATGACTTCTAGAATTTCTCTAAAATAATGATTTTCAACTTTTGCCTGACTGTAGAGTTCACCAAATGATTCATATTCTTTTGCATCATATAATTCACCAAACATAATAACATTTTTGCCTTTTTTATTTGGGGCGTAAAAAAGTCTATAAGTTTTATTATTAAATACAAATTCAAGATTTGATGCAACTTGAATCATAAAATATAAGTCATCTTTAGTCATAATTTATTATATCATAAATCTTTGCTATTATAGAATAATGAAAATCCTTATATATAGTTCAAATTCAAATACTTTTGATGGAAAAAATTTTCACTATTATAACTACCCTACAATTGCCAGTTTTTGGGAAAAATATAAAAATCATAACTTTATTTTTATTGGCTCTCTGCCCTCTCCTTTTTTATTTGATCTTGAAAATAATAAAATTTCTAATAAGGCTTCTAATGTTGAATATGTAGTTAAAATAGCTGATGCTGAATTGATTCTTTCTTATAATCCAGATTTAGTTATAGCCGCAAGTTTTTGGGTTACCCCCTTTGACTGGCTTGCTATAAAAGATGCTCAAATTGGTCAGGAGTTAAAAAAATTACGCCCTGATTTAAAAATTTTTTGTCATCCACTTAAAACTTGTCAGCTTGCTTTTGATAAAAATCAGACCAGATTATTTTTTGAACATTATAATTTTATTCACGCAAAAGGAATTTATGTTCACCATGAACTGTATTGGGCCCAAAGAAATCATCCGGAAATTGAAGAAAATTTTTATAAAGATGCAATTCTATATCAGATTAAAGAATTAAAACTTCCTCTAATTATAAAAGATACCTGTGGTCTTAGCAGTTATGGAATGGAAGTGTGCAAAACATACAACGAAGTAATTGGATTTTTAAATAGTAAAAAAAATAAGGGTGATAAACTGGTTGAAGAATTTATTCCGGGGCTTCAGTTTGGAACAGAAATTCATGGAAATAAAGAGCTTGGTTATACAATATTTGATCCTTTTATATTTTCTGTAAATCAATATGGAATTACAAGTCCAAAGCAAAGTATAAAAATGGGGCCTGTTAATAATCCAAAATACAAAATTCAAAATTTAAAAGCTGAATTGTTAAGAATGGCAAATTTATTGGACTTTAATGGTGTGGCACAAGTTGATTTAGTTTTTAATTTGCAGGAAGAAAAATGGTATTTTATAGAAATTAATCCCCGTCTTTCTGGTATGACACAAATAATTTTAGAAAGTAAAGATAATAAAAAATATTGTGCATTAAAATTGCCTCTTCTTAAAAAAGATGAAATTGAGATGGTTAAAACATTTGATTTTGTTTATCATATTTCCCAGGTAGAAAATATTGCAGCAAAACAAAAAAGAGAAGAAGGCTACTGCGAAATTATTTTTGGAAAAGTGGATTCTGCTAAGGCTCTTGAAAATCAGTTAGATGAGTTAAAAATAAAAATCCCCCATTTGATTGATGAGGGATTTTATTCTCAGGCAAAAAAAATGTTGAATTTGCTCTAAGCTGTATAGGGAGTTTTACTACATTTTTTTGATAACTTTAAAGTAAAAAGCCCTTAGATTTTCTGCAAATTTATAAAGTCGATAGAGTACGATTTTTACAGGATAATCCCAGCTTCCTGTACGATGAATATTTTTTCCTCCAAAATTTGTCTTAAAAAGATAAAGACCATGCATTGGATGATGCTCATTTTTACCTTCTGGAGGCATTCCATACATATCATAATATTTACAGCCATATTCTTTTGCATCCTGCATAGCAGTCCACTGTAAAAGGTGATTAGGCATAAGGTTACGTTTTTCATTACTTGAAGCGCCGTAAAGATAAATTGCCTCTGTCTGATTAAATAAAGTGATGATTGCTGCTATTTCTTGTCCTTCAACTTCTGCAAGGTAAAGTGTAACAAGAGGTGAATTTTTATCCAGACTTCTGTCTTTTGCAGAAGATTGAAGTAAATCCTGATAATAAGATTTTGCGTGACTTGAATTCCCGTCTCGGGCATTAGTTATTTTAGTCAGTTCATAAAATTTGTTAACTTTTTCTATGATTTGTGGACTATCCCCAGTGTATTTTTTTATTTCAAGGCCTTTACGACTTGCAAGTCTGATATTGTAACGCCATTTTTGATGCATTCTATTTAAAATTTCTTCTTCGCTTGCAGTTAAATCTACCAGACTTGAATCTGGAGGCTGAATATCAACACTACTCTTTTTTAATTTTAACTTATCAGCATAAATTACTGTCTTCATGCCAAAATTATACATGTCTCTATCTTCTGGGCTTGGTAAAATTACATTTGGATCCCAGCGAATAAAAATAGTATTTTTGGGAAGATAGTTCTTTATGGCCTTTGAAAGGTCAGAAAGCATATTTGTAAATTCAATTGTTTGTGTTTCTGGAGTAATTAATTCCTGATTAATCTGACTAAAATTTTCATCATTATCTTCCAGAGCTTTATTAATAATTTCTTCTGGAGTACATTCAAACGGAAGGTCTGGCATTAAAGGAATATAAGCAAGATTAAACAGATTTTTTGCAAATGTCCTGTTTAATACAGCAAGTTCAAAAGATTTTGAAAAATTCGCTTTTTTTTGTGAGTGCGAACAGTCGTCATTATCTTCAAAAGAAGGAAGGTCAATATTTACCTGATATCTTGAATATTTCCATCCATGTCTTGCCTTAAAGTTGCACCAGAAAGGATTCTGTAAAAAAGTTCCAGAATTTGGATTCTTGCTTTGAGTAATTTCTGAAATATTTATATTAAACATAAAAATTAATATATCATTTTTAG
>CAMGTC010000096.1 GCA_946061765.1 uncultured Treponema sp. | reverse complement strand
CAACCGTGACTGGGAGCCAAAAAATCGGATTTTTGTTTATAATGCGTTTGCCCTGATGATTTTTATATTTTGAGTTTACTGTCTTATTGATTTTCATTAAAATTGATTTATGGAACAAGTTATAAATCTACCAGATAATATTTCTGGTCTACATATTCATTTTGTTGGAATCAAGGGAACTGGAATGGCAGCCCTTGTGGAAATTCTTTTTCATAATGGAGCAATTATAACTGGCTCAGATGTTTCTGAACGTTTTTATACTGATGAAATTCTTGAAAAACTTAATTTAAAAGCTCTCCCATTTTCCCAAACAAATATTACTGATGACGTTCAATATGTAATTTATTCTTCGGCTTATAAACTTGATAAAAATCCTGATTTAATAGCAGCTGTAAAAAAAGGAATTCCTTGTTTACTTTACAGTCAAGCCTTGGGGTCTTATTCATCAAAAGCCTATTCTGCTGGAGTTTGCGGTGTTCATGGAAAAACTTCAACTACAGGCCTTGTTGGAAGTATCTTAAAAGAACTTGATTTACCTTCACAAGTTTTAGCTGGTTCAATAATAAAATCTTTTGGAGACAGCTGTACTTATACATCTCCTTTAATAAAAGAAAAAAAATCCTCAGAAAAGAATATATTTGTTGCAGAAACTTGTGAATATCAAAGACATTTTATGTCATTTTGTCCTCAAAAAATTATTTTAACTTCTGTTGAACCTGATCATCAGGACTATTATCCAACTTATGAAGATATTCGAGATGCATTTGTTGATTACATTTGTAAATTACCAGAAGGTGGAGATGTAATTTACTGTGCAGATGACAAGGGTGCTGTAGAAAGTGTAAATCTTGCAAAAAATAAAAGACCTGATATTAATTTAATTCCTTATGGTCAAAATGCTAATGGAGATTTTAAATTAACTTTTGGTTCTGTTGAAAACGAAAAAAATCATTTTGGAATTACTTTATTTAAAAAAGATGCAGAAATTGAAGGCGATTTAGATTCATCTGATTTTTTTGCAATTAAAATGCCCGGTCGTCATGAAGTATTAGATGCTGTTGCAGCTCTTGCCCTGGTTTGCAGATTATTAATTCAATATGGTAAAAATCCATTGGATTATTATGAACAGATTAAAAAAGGTCTCTTAAATTTTGCAGGTGGAAAAAGACGCAGTGAAATTATCGGGGAATTTAAAACTCGAAACGGAAATTCTGTGCTGGTAATTGATGATTATGGTCATCATCCAACAGCCGTAAAAACAACTCTGGAAGGTTTCCGTCAGTTTTATAAAGGTAGAAAAATCATTATTGATTTTATGAGTCACACTTATTCAAGAACTCAAGCTTTATTAGATGAATTTTCTAAGTCTTTTTCTAGTGCGGATATAGTAATTTTACATAAAATTTATTCTTCTGCACGTGAAAATCCTGCTGATTTTAAAATAAGCGGGAGAACTTTATTTAACCAGGTTTCAAAAAATCATAAGAATGTTATTTATTTTGAAGAAATTCTTGATGCAAAAGATTATGTCTTAAGTGAATTAGATAAAAATCCAGGTTCAGAATATCCAGACGGCTATCTTTTTGTTACCATGGGTGCCGGAGATAACTGGAAAATTGGAAAAGAAATATTAATTAATCATTAATTTTTTTACTAAATTGGAAAAAATATCAGGAGTGATATATGACATCAATGACAGGCTATGCCTATGAAGAAGTTTCAGACGAAAATGCAGTAATTTCTGTTGAAATCAAATCTGTTAATTCACGTTTTTTGGATTTATCAATTAATTTACCTCCTTATCTGAATCAACTGGAAGCTTATTTTAGAAATAAAATTTCTGAAAAAGTTTTACGTGGTAAAGTTGATGTTTTTATCAGAGTAAAAGAATTACAAAGTGATGCTGAAATTACAGTAGATGAAAATCTGGTAAAAACTTATATGACAGCCTATCAAAAAGTGGCAAAGGTTGCCGGCTTAGAAAAATTAGATTTGGCTGTAGTAAGTTCTGCTTTGTTGAATCAAGCTGGAATTTTAAATTCCAATAAAACTTATGATGTTGAAAAGTACAAGGCTTTAATTGATCCTGTTTTTGCTGCAGCATTTGATAGATTCTGCCAGGATAGGTTAAGAGAAGGTCAGAATATGAAAAAAGACCTTGTAGAAAAACTTTCTAAACTTGAAGAATGTGCGCTTTTCTTTAAAGAATTTCAGCCAAAAATGGAAGAGGCCTTTAAAGAGCAAATTACAAGTAAATTTAGAGAACTTGTTGGCCAGCAGGTAGATGAAAATAGAATCATGACAGAAACCGCAGCAATGCTCGTAAAATATACAATTAACGAAGAAATCGTAAGACTTTGCAGCCATATTGAAGCAATGAAAAATGAATTAAATAATAATCCAGCCCCAGGAAAAAAATTGGATTTTATCTGCCAGGAAATGAATAGAGAAATTAACACAATTGGCAGTAAAAATCAGTTTCCACAAGTAGGAGCTATGGTAATCACAGCAAAAGATTCTCTTGAAAATATCAGAGAACAAAGTAAAAATGTAGAATAAGCAGAAAGGTATTTCAGGACTTTTTTAAAGAGGTATTCATATGACTTTAAATAAAGATATTCGTGTTGCAATTAGCGGTAAAAGTGGATGTGGAAATACAACTGTTTCAACATTACTTTCTCAAAAACTTGGGGTAAAACTTATAAACTATACATTCAGACAACTGGCTCAGGAAAAGAATATGACACTGGCCCAGGTTATAGAAGCTGCCAAAAATGATGATTCTTATGATAAATATGTAGATAAACATCAGGTTGAATTAGCATTGGCAGAACCTTGTGTACTTGGTAGTAGACTTGCTGTCTGGATGTTAAAAGAAGCAGATTTAAAAGTATATCTTTTTGCTTCTGATGAAACTCGTGCAGGCAGAGTATATAATCGCGAAGGTGGAGATATTGAAGAAATAAAGACCTTTACTGCAATGAGAGATAAAGAAGATACTGGCCGCTATAAAGCTTTTTATGGAATTGATAATAACGATTACTCCTTTGTAGATTTGATTATTGATGTTAATCAAAAAACTCCAGAGCAAATCGTTGATATTATTTTAGATAAATTACAAGAAAAAGGACTTATAAATCTTTAATCTAAATCTATATAATAGCAGAATTTTCCACTTGTAAACTTCCCAAAAATATATTTGTTTGAAGCAGATTCATTTATTATATAAAGTTTATTGTCCAAAACTTCAATTTCTTCTGACATAGGAAATAATTTAATTTCTTTTACAAGACTTTTAGAATCCAGGACATAAAGTGGAAGTTCTTTTCCCATTATATCTTTGCTTACGGCTTCAACTTTATCTAAATCGTAAACATAGAGATAAGAAAAGCCTGTACCCCAGGAAGTAGAAAGATATACTTTATTATTATTAAAAGCCATACCCTGAACTAATCCTCTTATGGAAAAAGCTTTAACTGGAATAAAATTGCCGTCTTCAAATTTGAAAGCAAGAGCAAGTGCTTTATTTTGACCATCGCAAGTTTCTACAGTGTGACTTTCTAAAGTTTTATAGTTTGGCTCTCTGTAGAATTCTCCGGTTACTAATAAATCACCGTCTTCAGCTTTTATTACATTTGTAAATGCTGAACTTATGTAATCTTGATTTGTTTCAAGACTGATTGTGTCTTCATAAGTTACATTACTTTTATTTTCTGCCTGGTCTATAGTATCCTTATCAAAAATGTAAAGGCATCTATCTTCGCCGCCTGTAATAATTATTTTGTCCTTAAAAATTGTAAGTCCGCCATTGTGACCGGTAAAATCACTTCCGTCTGGATTTATTATTCCAAGTTTTTTTACTAATTTTTTTGTATTTTTATTAACAATGTAGATAGGACTTGCAGAATGGTCTTTCATGTAGCCGGTAAGATAGAAGTTTCCATTTTCTTCAGAATAGCTAAGTCCCTGTGCAATAAAATTTTTATTGCTGTCAGGTATAACAAAAGATTTTTCACAAGTTTTGTAAAAGTTTCTTACAGGAAATCTAAAAAAAGTTCTGACTCCTGTTATAAAAGCAAGAATAACCAATACTATGATTAAAATTATTTTTGTAGTGATATTTAAAGCTTTATTCATTCTATTCCCCTTAATGTAAACCCATCCCCAGTAAGTCAAGTCAGGAAAAGTTTTGGCTAAAATCTATAAGTTGACTTTTTTAAGGTTTGTAATAACCCTTAAATAGAAAAGTGGCTGACCAGAAAGTTCGTTGCGTAGCGTCATTCAAAACTCGTTTCGGAATCTATGCACTGTATATAGCGTAGATGCTGAATCAAGTTCATCTTGCCTATACTTATTGGTCAGCCCTTTGTGAATTATTTTCTTATTTTAGATTTGATAAGAGCCAGTCTTTGAACATATTATAATCGTTATCCATTGGAATTGCTCTATCTGGAAGTCTCATAACTTCTTCAAGTCTAGAAGGAATTGGAGGTTCTCTTCCAATTGCATCTGTAACAATTTGTCCAAATTTTGCAGGTGATGCAGTTTCTAGAATAACACCAACAGCTTCTTTATTGATAACTTTTTGAGCCCAGTCTGGAATATTTGGTGTAAGTCCAGGCTTTGTAAAATCATTTTTCTTTCCTTCCAAAAGTTCCTTCATTTCACCAGAACGGATTTTATCCCATGCATGCCAGCCGATTGCTCCATGAGGATCAATAATATAACCTGTTTTGTCATTACAAGACTTAATTGCAGCTTTAATTCCGTCGTTATCAAGCCAGTAAGAAGCAAATAAATGTCTTACTTCTTCCAGGCTGTACATTGCTTTAATTCTTTCGTAGTTACTTGGAGCTCCTACGTCCATTGCATTTGCATAAGTTTCTACAGAAGGTCTTGCATTGTACTCTCCAGTTGCAATCCAGTCTGGAATTGTTCTGTTTGAATTTGTTGCAGCTACAAAGCCTTCAATTGGAGCGCCCATTTCTCTTGCAATTAAGCCGGATGTCAAATTACCAAAATTTCCTGATGGAACAACCATGATTACCGCTGGGTCAGGAATCTTGTTATCCATTGCAGCTCTGTCTTTTGCAATTAATGCGGCATAAGTATAATAAAAACTCTGTGGTAAAAGGCGGGCAATGTTGATTGAGTTTGCAGAAGAAAGTCTCAATTTTCCTCTTAATTCATTATCTGTAAAAGCAGTTTTTACAAGTTTCTGACAATCATCAAAAGTTCCTTTAACTTTAAGAGCTCTTACGTTTCCTGTAAAAGTAGAAAGTTGTTTTTCTTGTAAAGGACTGATTTTTCCATCTGGATAAAGAATTGTAACATCAAGACCTGGAACTCCGTGGAAAGCACTTCCAACAGCAGAACCTGTATCCCCTGAAGTTGCAACTAAAATATGGAGAGGCCTATCGTTTTTTCTGTTGAAATAAGACATGGTTCTTGCCATAAAACGAGCCCCAAAGTCCTTAAATGCACATGTTGGACCGTGGAATAATTCAAGAACATAAGAAATAGGATCTACTGGAAGAACTTTTGGCGTAAATGGATAAGCATCCTGAATAATAGCAGCTAAATCTTCTTCTGGAATTTCACCGTCTACATAAGGCTTAGCCATATTCATAGCAATTTCTCTAAAAGAAGGACAAGATTCTTTATTTAAGAAAGTTTTATCTAATTTTGGAAATTCAGTTGGAATATATAAACCACCTGTTGCCTGATTCATTCCGCTCATAACGGCAGTTTCAAAAGTGGCTTTTACACTTTTGTCTCTTGTGTCTGTAAAAATCATATCAACCTCTCGATTTTTCTTGAATTATAAATTATATAACAAACTATCTACAATCATTATAGAAAGTTCTTCTTTACATTTTGTAATACTTTCTGTCCATGTTCCTGTAACTTCATTTGTAAAAGTTTGAGAATAAATTACCTCTCCAGTTTTCATATCTACAGAACTTATTTCTGCAATTAAAGAACACAGATATTTATTTGTTTCTTCATTAAGTTTCATATCTTTTGCAAACTTAATAGTTCCACAAATCAAGTAGCCATACATATCTTTAACGATTTCATAATTTGCTTTATAAATCTTATTTAAATCTTTTCCAATTTCCGAAGCTTCATTCATTGGAGCATTTCCAAAAAGATTAGAACCTCGGGATCTAAGTTCACTGATTAATTCATTTGAATTAATTGTTGGTCTGTTTTTTGTATCAAAGTCCCAGACAAATAAAATAGCACCGCTTTTTAAAATATCAGATTTTACTTTCCATTCAGCCTGAACACTTTTTTCTTTTAACGCATTTAAAACTGTTTCATCATCATTTAAAGCTTTTGGGCTGACTGTAATATTTGTATTTGCGGCAAAATTTGGACTTTCTGGTGTAAAAATATAAGAACCGTTTTCGTCTGTAAGAACATCAATTTTTGTAAATTCATTTCTGGAAATTGGATATTCAATTGTGAGTCCAAAGTTTGCAAGTGGAGCATTGTCTTTTAAAACTTGAATCTGGTAAGGGGTTTTGAAAGTTTCTCCTTTTACGATTTCTTCCGGTTTTGATAAAATTCCAATTGAAATATCACTTAATTCCTGAATAAATATTTCTTCTGGACTTGGAGGAAGTTTAATAACTTCAATAACTTCTTTAACTTCAATTTCTTCTTGATTTTCTGTAAAAGAAATGGTTTGATTTTGATTTAATGGTTTACTTGCACAAGAAAATAAAGTAATAAGCAAAAATAAACCCAAAATTGAGATACTTTTTTGTATAAAGATTTTCATTTTTTTATTTCCACTAGCATAAATATTTTAATGTTAACAGGCTTTTTTTACAATATTGTATTGAGCTTTTTTTTTGATAAGCCTAATATTAAGGAAAGGAAATTAAATTAAATATGATCCGTTGTACTCGTGCAATTTTGTATAAAGATAATCTTAAATATAATTTACAGGCAATCAGAAATTATGTAGAACCTTCGACTAAATTATGCCTTGCGGTAAAAGCTGATGCCTATGGCCATAATGCAGTTTTAGCTTCAAAAATTGCAGAGGAGATTGGAATTGATTATCTTGCAATTGCAACTGTGGACGAAGGTATTGAATTAAGAAATGCAGGAATAAAAGCAAATCTTTTACTTTTAAGTCTTGCTATTCCCCAGGAATTTACAGAGATTTTTGATTATGGAATTACACCATTAATTTTTGGAGAAGAATATATCAATCTTTTTATAGATGCTGCCAAAAAATATTTTAAAAGCCCGGAAAGTTATCCTGTTTATCTTCCAATCGATACTGGAATGGGAAGAATTGGTGCCTATCCCCAGGAAGCTGGTATTCAGGCTAAAATTATAAATGATTCCAATTATTTAAAACTTGAAGGCATGATTACACATTTTTGCGTAAGTGATTCAATTAGTCCTGAAAATCAGGAGTTTACAAAAATTCAGTTTGAACGCTTTAAAGAAGCTGTGGAAAATGTAAAGGCCCAGAACATAAATCCTGGGATTTTATCTTGTGGTGCAAGTGCTGCTTTATTGAACAATACAGATATGCATTTTGATATGGTAAGACCTGGAATTATAGCATACGGCTATTATCCGGATCAGGTAACAAAAGAATATCTACAGTCAAAAAATAAATCTTTTGACATTAAACCTGTTATGGCTCTTGAAACTCAAGTTGTTGCTATTCGTCATTTTAAGAAGGGACAGTCAATTTCTTATGGAAGAACTTATGTTTGCCAGGAAGATACAGATATTGCAGTTCTTCCAATTGGTTATGCTGATGGTTTGTTAAGAAGATTTTCACCGGGGCTTGAAGTTACAATTAATGGCAAAAATTATCCTGTTCGGGGAAGAATCTGTATGGATCAGTGTATGGTCGAAATTGGAAAAGATAACAAAGATATAAAACTTTTTGATAAGGTTTATATTTTTGGTCCAAAAGAAAGTGGAGCAAATCAAAGTGCCGAGGCCCTTGCACAAATTGGTAATACAATCACTTATGAAATTTTTACAAGTTTAAGCAAAAGGGTAGAAAGAGTAATTTTATAATTTTCAGATTTTTTGATTTGTTTTTATCAAATTAAAGATGATAAACAAGGTGTAAAAATTCTGCTACAAGATAAAATGAACCTGTAACTAAAAGTATATTTCCATCTTTCTGACTTTCTTTTAAGGCTTTTATAATCATATTTTTATAATCTGAATCGGCTTCAAATGGAATTTGTGCATTTTTAAAAGCTTCTTTTTCAGCTTCAAGGTCTGAATGTTTTACGGCACCAGGTCTTGTAATAAAAACTTTTTCAAAACGGTGTTTAAGCGCAATAGAAATATCTTTTATATCTTTATCTGCGGCACATGCAAAAAGCAGATTTGCCTTTGCATTATCAAACATTTTATTTAATGTGTCTAAACTCAATTTTATTGAATTTAGAGTATGGGCACCGTCAAGAATAACTTTTGAAATTCCATCAAATCCGGGAACTTTTTCTAAAATCTCAAATCTGCCGGGAAGTTTTGCATTAGCTAAACCTTTTTCAATAATATCTTCTGAAAGATTAGGGAATATTTTTCTTACAGCTATTGCGGCCATAGCAGCATTTTCCAGCTGCATTTTACCTAACAGCGAAAGACTTGTTTCAATAGGACGGTTAAAAATTTCACTTTCAAAATGAATATTCATTTTGTGTTTTTTTGAATCAAAGTTGTATTTTAGATTTTTTGTAAGATCTTCCACAAAATAATAAGGAGCATGGCGGGTAATTGCCTTTTCTCTAAAGACAATTTTAGCTGCTTCATAATTCTGCTTTGCAATTACAACCGGAGTACTGCTTTTTATGATTCCTGCTTTTTCTGCTGCAATTTCTTCTGGAGTGTTTCCAAGAAATTCTGTATGTTCAAGTTCAATTGGTGTTAAACAGCAGAGTTTTGGTCTTATTACATTTGTAGAATCTAATCGTCCACCCATACCAACTTCAAATACATTCCAGTCAGTTTTTGCTTTACGGAAAACTAAAAAACTGTACAAAGTAACAAGTTCAAACCAGGTAATTGGTCTTTCGGCCGGTAGATTTTCTGGGATTATTGATTCAATTTTGGGAACCATTTCTTTGATTGCTTCTTCATAAATGTTTTCATCAAAATAACCGCCTGGCATACTTATTCTTTCGCGAAAATCTGTAATATGAGGTGAAGAATAAAGACCTACTTTGTAGCCAGCTGCCTCTAAAATACAGGCAATCATTTTTGAAACAGATCCCTTTCCCTTAGAGCCTGCTATATGAACACAAGGTGCGTTGTCCTGCGGATTATCAAATCTTTTACAAAGATAATCGATTGTATCCAGCCAGAATATATTTTTTTTAGGAGTTCTTTCAAAATTTAAATATCCTTCTAACCAATCTGTAAAAACATCTATAGCATTCATGTTAAACTACATTATAGAAGTATAATTTACATCTGTAAATCACATATATGACCTAATTTTACTTGTAAATGTCCTTTAATTTTGTAAACCGCAAGTTGTTTCAACAACTGAGGATTTACAAAACGTTC
>CAMGTC010000095.1 GCA_946061765.1 uncultured Treponema sp. | reverse complement strand
TTGCGCGGTTTTGAATCACGCAACCGTGACTGGGAGCCAAAAAAATCGGATTTTTTTTATAATGCGGAAGCCCTGATTTTGACAATTGAATAAATATTCAAATTGAAATATATTATCCTTAACAAAAAACTGAGTCTTATGACTCTAATAAAGGAAGTATTTTTATGGCTATTATTAGTTACAAAGATCTCGGCCTCGTAAACACACGTGATATGTTTGCAAAGGCTATGAAAGGTGGATATGCAATTCCTGCATATAACTTCAATAATATGGAACAGATGCAGGCTATTATCAAAGCTTGTGTTGAAACAAAATCTCCTGTTATTTTACAGGTATCAAAAGGAGCTCGTGCTTATGCTGATAAGTACATTCTCCGCAATATGGCTCGTGGTGCTGTAGAATATGCTCATGAACTTGGTTGTGATATTCCTATCGCTCTTCACTTGGATCACGGTCCAAACTTTGAAGTAGCAAAAGATTGTATCGACTCTGGTTTCTCTTCAGTTATGATTGACGGATCTTCTCTTCCTTACGATGAAAACGTTGCAATGACAAAAGCTGTTGTAGAATATGCTCACCAATTTGACGTTACAGTAGAAGCTGAACTTGGAGTTCTTGGCGGTGTTGAAGATGACGTTGCAGCAGAAGAATCAAAATATACAAAACCAGAAGAAGTAATCGATTTCACATCAAAAACAGGATGTGACTCTTTGGCTATTTCTATTGGTACATCACACGGACGCTGTAAGTTTACTCCAGAACAGTGTACAAAACGTGCTGATGGAACTTTAGTTCCACCTCCATTAGCTTTTGATGTTCTTGAAGCAATTGAAAAACAACTCCCAGGTTTCCCAATCGTACTCCATGGATCTTCTTCAGTTCCACAGCAGTATGTTGCAGAAATCGAAAAATTCGGTGGAAAGATTCCTAACTCTGTAGGTATTCCAGAAGAACAGCTCCGTAAAGCTGCTACTTCATCTGTATGTAAGATTAACGTTGACTCAGACGGACGTCTTGCTATGACTGCTGCTATCCGCCGTCACTTAGTTGAACATCCAGAAGACTTCGATCCACGCCAGTATCTTGCAGATGCTCGTGATGAATTAGTAAGAATGTATGCAGACAAGAATAAGAACGTTTTCGGTTCTGCAGGACATGCATTAGACTAGTCTAATATTACTTATTAGCACGAAAAAAAGCGAAGTTTAACAAGAACTTCGCTTTTTTTTATATCCAATTTTTATTATTTTTACCTTATATCAATTAATTCTTTCTTACAAAAATCATATAAAAATAAAATAAGGCCGGAGCAAAAATATAAAATCCAGCGACAATAAAAAGAATCCAGAGTGGATATCCCATAGTAAAGAAAGTAGAAATAGCACAGAAAAGGAAGATATAAACAATAATTAGACAAATATTTAAAATGATTTTTGGAATACTTTTCTGAATAAAGGCCTTATAAAGATATTTTACATTTAAATTTAGTTCTACAATCAAAGCTAGAACAATACTTGGTAAAATAAATAAATCAAAACCAGAATAAACTCTTGTTTCTGCATTAGAAATAACTGTGTAAGGCAGGAAAATAATTTCAAAAGCACAAATTAAAGAGAAAAATATTTTTGTTTTATATTCAATAGAATCTTTAGAGAGGAGAAAATAAAGAAAATAAACAATGATTAATGGTAATATTTCCTTTACAAAATAATACAAGAAATTTTCCCAAAAAGAATATGGAACTACTCTGTGAGTAAAAGAGAAGAATGCCTTAAAAGCACAAAATAAAACTGCCGACATAAAACCTGTAAAAGCTGGTATAAAAATCTGCTTATCTTTTTTTAAGAAACAATAAAAAACAAAAGCTAAAGGTAATAAAATAAGTAAATACAATAACATATCTTTAAAATACAATTTACAATTGCTTTTTTCAATATCTAAAAGACTTTTAAACAGGACTCTTAAAGACTCTTAAGTTAAAGTAAAAAGGCAGAAAACATTTTTTTTCTGCCCCGAAATTTTATTTTGCAATAATTCGCATGATTTTTGCATTGCCTTCTATTGTGATTTTTTCACCAGGACCAATAGCAAAAATTTCTTCTGCTTTAATTTCTGATTCAGAATTTTCATTATCCTTTACCTTTGTCTTATCGGCAGAAATAACATAAATCAACTCTACATCTTCTGTTTTTCCACTAACAGCAGAATTTGTATAAGACCATGAATTATTTATTTCAATTGTTTCAAGTTTGAAATATTTACATTCAAATGCACCAGGAAATGGAGCAACAGGAATCATTTCATCCCTTTTGATAACAGCAAGTCCCTTTTCGATATGAACTTCGCGACCACGCCCCCAGTCGTACAAACGATAAGTTAAATCACAAGACTGTTGTACTTCAAGAAGTCTTAGCCCCGCACCTATAGCATGAACTGTACCTGCAGGAATAAAAATAAAATCTCCAGCTTTTACAGAAACCATATCAAGATAATCTTCAAGTTTGTTTTCAGTTATAGCCTTTGCAAGAACTTCATTTGAAAAACCTTCTTTTATTCCATAAACCAATTTTGCATCAGGAGCTGCATCCAATACATACCAGCATTCAGTTTTACCACGATTACCTGGACCTTCCAGTTTTACAGCCCAATCATCATCCGGATGAACCTGAATCGAAAGTGAATCATTTGCCTGAATTACCTTTACCAATAAAGGATAATCTCCTCCACAAAATTTCTTAAAATCTTCCTGACAACCATTTGGATGAGTAGAGGCAATCCACAATTCATAACCCCAAATTTTATCAGATCTAACAGCGTTAAGCTTTATCATAAAAATATTCCTTAATATCCAGCTCAAAAATAATATGAACTTAGATTTTTTTTATCTACTGCTTATAAAAACAATCATATATTTTAAATAATTATTTATCCCAAAGTTTTTCAGGATAGTAGCCAGAAGAAATCTTCTTTGCAATTTCATCTTTTACAATCTGTCTGTCATCAGGATAGGTCATACCAAACCAGGTTTCTGGAGATGTAAAGAATTTAATTACTCCTTCTTTGTGAGCAATTATATCACTTGCAGCTACAGGAAGTAGAGCCTCTGCTTTAGGAGCCTTTGAATTTTGAGCCATAAAATTATCCCAGTAAACATGGAATTCTTCAAAAGCTTTTGGACTAAATCCAAAGAGATTCATACTAACCCACTCTTTACCTGTTAATAATTTTTTCTGTCCATCTGGCATTTCACTGATAATCTGATCTTTTTCATCATAATAAATCTTAAGATTTTCAACGATAGATTCCAGCATATTGTCTTTTACACTACAAACTCCACGACTTACAGAACCTGAATGACTCATTGTATTTCCCAATACATAACCTACCATTGAATGTTCTCTGCAATCATTATCAATTGACGAAAGATATTGACCTAAAACTTCAAAGGCTTTGCGGCCATAATAATCATCAGAATTGATAACTGCAAAAGGAGTTTTTATATTTTTCTCTGCACATAATACAGCGTGAGTTGTTCCCCAAGGTTTTTCGCGCCCCTGACTGTCCTGAAGCTGCTGAGCAGTCAAAAGACTTTCGTGCTGCTGAAAAACATATTCTGCATCAAAATTTCTGGCAATTCTATCAAATAGACGTTCCCTAAAAGCTGCTTCAATATCTTTTCGAATAATAAAGACAACTTTTCCAAAGCCACTTTTCATAGCATCGTAGGTGGCAAAATCAAGCAGACATTCTCCATGAAGTCCTACACTATCAATCTGCTTTACTCCCCCGTAACGACTTCCCATTCCTGCGGCTAATACTAATAATGTTGGTTTCATTTTATCTCCTCAAATCAAAAAAAATTATTCTGAAGTAATAGTTTCTAGAGCAAGAATCATCATATCTTTAAATGTTTTCTGACGTTCCTCTGCACTTGTTACTTCACCTGTAATAATATGATCACTTACAGTTAAAATAGCCAGAGCTTTTCTGTTAAACTCCGCTGCCAAAGTATAAAGTTCTGCGGCTTCCATTTCAACACCAGCAGCACCATACTTCTTCCAAAGTTTCCAGTTTTGATTGGCATCATAAAAACGATCACTGGAAACACAAGGTGCAACAACAGTTTTAAGACCTAAATCATTTGCCTTGTGATAAGCCTTATCCAGTAATTCAAAATCAGGTACTGGAGAATAATGTAATAAACCAAACCTTTGTGATTGTAAAGCAGAATCTGTACAAGCTCCATTTGCGAGAATTATATCTCTAAGCTGAACATCTTCTCTTATAGAACCACAAGTTCCAACTCTGATTGCTTTTTGAACATTATAAAACTGGAAAAGTTCCTGAACATAAATCGAAAGTGATGGTTGTCCCATACCTGTACCTTGAACTGAAACTCTCTTTCCCTTGTAAGTTCCTGTGAATCCATACATTCCACGAACTTCATTATAACATTTAGCATCTTCCAAAAAGTTTTCTGCAATAAATTTTGCACGCAAAGGATCCCCTGGAAGGAGAACTGCATCGGCGATTGCACCTTCTGGTGCGTTAATATGTGTACTCATAAGATTCATTATAATTGTTATCTGAAAACTTGCAAATCTGGAATAAGATATTTAAAAATTTAGGCAAATTGATAATTTAGTGTTATACTAAAATCATTATGATATCATTAACTAATATAATGCCATGGATTTGGCTGGGTATTTTAATTCTTTCCTGTATTGTAGAGGCAATAACCTTTTCTTTAACAAGTATTTGGGCAGCCATTGCGGCTTTACCTCTCATTTTTATCTCAAAAACACCATTAGATATAAAATGGCAGCTGTTGATTTTTGTAGTTTTAACAACAGTACTCGTAATTTTTACAAGACCTTTTGCTGTAAAAAAACTCAAAATAGGAAAAAATAAAACCAATGTAGATTCAATAATCGGGCAGGAAGTTTTAGTAACTAAAAGTATAAAAAAATTTGATAAAGGTCTTGTAAAGGCAAAAAATGGAGTCATCTGGACAGCAAAATCCAAAAATGATTCAGAAATTGAAAAAGGCTCAAATGCAAAAGTTATTTCAGTTGAAGGAAATACCCTTACAATTGAATTAATATAAAAAAATAATTTATATAAAAAGGAGATTAAATAATGGTTTATATAATCATTGCTTTAGTTGTTGTAGTTTTATTATTGATTGTACTAAACATTAGAATTGTACCTCAATCTATGTCTTATGTAATTGAACGTCTTGGTGGATATAATGCCACATGGAACGTAGGCTTACACGTAAAATTTCCATTTATTGACAGAATAGCCAGTAAAATGTCATTAAAAGAAAAAGTTTTTGACTTTCCACCTCAGCCAGTAATCACAAAAGATAATGTAACAATGATGATTGATACAGTTGTTTATTTTCAGATTACTGATCCAAAACTTTATACTTATGGAGTTGAAAAACCAATTAATGCCTTGGAAAATTTAAGTGCAACAACACTCCGTAATATTATTGGTGAACTTGAACTTGATGAATCTCTTACAAGCCGAGATGTAATCAACACAAAAATGCGTTCAATCCTTGATGAAGCAACAGATCCATGGGGAATAAAAGTAAATCGTGTAGAAGTTAAAAATATTGAACCTCCACAGGCAATTCGCGAAGCAATGGAAAAACAGATGAAAGCTGAACGCGAACGCCGTGAACAAATTTTAATTGCAGAGGGTCACAAGCAGTCAGCAATTCTGGAAGCCGAAGGTAAAAAACAGGCCTTGATTCTTGAAGCAGAAGCTCAAAAAGAAGCTGCTATTCAAAAAGCAAAGGGTGAAGCCGAAGCTATTAAGGAAGTTCAGCAGGCTAAGGCAGAAGGTCTTAAAATGCTCAAAGAGGCAGGCATGGATGATTCAGTTTTAAAATTAAGAAGTCTTGAAGCCTTTGAAAAACTTGGAGACGGACAGTCAACCAAAATAATTATTCCTTCAGATATACAGAACATGGCAGGTCTTGTTACAAGCATTACAGAACTTGCTTCAAAAAAGAAATAAAATATAAGACAAGAGATTTTAAGGTTCATTTAAACTAAAAAATCTCTTGTCTTTTTAATTAACAAAATACTATTCCAAAAACAGCACCCAGTATAATTAATAAAATTGGGTGAATCTTAAAATTCAATATAAGTATCAAAAATAGAAAGTAGCCCGAAAGATTAGTCCAGTTAAAAAGGATTTTCCAGGCATCCAGGTTTAATAAATCTTTTAACTCAGCTGGCAGATTCATATTTGAGTAGATAAAAATCTGTAAAGCCGGAACTAAAATCAATCCTGTTGTAACGGGTCTTAAAAAAGAAAGAGAGCCTTTTACAAATTTATTTTGATTAAATTTCTTTAGAAAATGCGCAATAATTAAAATTGTAATCAAAGATGGAAGAACCTGCCCGATTGTAGCAATTATGCCACCTCCAATTCCATAAAGATTAAAACCAATATAAGTTGCCATATTTATACCCAATGGCCCCGGAGTACTTTCAGAAATAGCAACCATATTATAAAACTGCTGAGTTGTAATTATTCCTTTAGCAACAATTGTCTGCTCCATTAAAGTTAGAGCAACAACCCCACCGCCAATTGTAAATAATCCAATATAAAAAAAAGTACAGAAAAGTTGAAATAAAGACATTATTATTTACCCTCCTCTGAAACTTCAGATTTCTTATCATCTTGTAAATCTAAAGTTTTTTTTGCTTTTATCTTATCTTGAACAAGAACAATTAAAATCCCCATGATTATAGCCGAAATAATTATCCAGTAAGAAGGAACTTTTAAGAAAAATACCAGAACAAAGGCTAAGAACATAAATAATCCATTGTAAAAATTTTTAATTGTCTTTTTAGAAAAATTAATAATTACAGAGGTTAGCAAGGATGCTACAGCCACATTTATGCCTTTAAGAGCTTTTTGAACCATAGGATAATCAGAAATGGAATTAATAAAAAAAGCCAGAATTGTAATTATTATCCAGGAAGGAGTTACAATTCCAAGAGTGGCAAATATTCCTCCAATAATTCCTGCCTGCTTATAACCAACAAAAGTTGCCACATTTACAGCAATAATTCCAGGAGTACTCTGGCTTACCGCATAATAATCAAGTAACTCCTCATCATTAATCCAGCGTTTTTTATTGATTAATTCTTTTTCCATCATTGGAATCATGGCCAGCCCGCCGCCAATTGTAAAAAGACCAATTTTAAAAAAAGACATAAACAAATTTATAAGAATTTTAAAAAACTCTTTTTTATCCATTTTATCTTTTTTACTTTTCTCCATTTTTCGCCTCCCATCAAAAAACTCAAGAAGATTGTATCAACAATCGATTGATTTTTTACGCTGTTCCGCAATGTAATGAGGAACAGCAGTCCAATACGTCCGGTCAAGAGACACTTCGTTCAAGCCCTTGACTCGCTCGTTTTCAGGGGTTGTATTAACCCCTGAATAATAAGTTTGCAACGCAAACTTTAGCTTAGATAAAGCCGCACTATTTTAGCGTTTTTATCTTGCACTCCTTTTTTAATAAAACTTCAACACAAGTACCTTTAGTAGAATTATTACTGATTTTAAATTCAGCTCCAATTTGATTAGCACGATATTTCATTGAATTAATACCGATTCCCTGTTTTTTATCGGTAACCCCACTTCCAATTCCACATCCATCATCAGAGATTTTTACACTGATATACTTATCTAAATCCTGAATTGAAACACAAACATTTTCAGCTTTAGCGTGTTTCATAATATTATGAAGACCTTCCTGTATAATTCTAAAGAGATTTAATTTTTGCGTGCCGTCAAATTTAAATTCTTCAGACAACTGCCACTTATAATTACACTTAATATTTGTCTGCTTTTCAAAAGAATTACACAAATTACTCAAAGAATAATTTAAACCCAGACTTTCCAATTCTACAGGAAAGGAATTATGAGCGTATTGTCTTGTAGTTGTTAAAGTGTCAGAAATCAACTCAGCCAGTTCAACCATCTGTTTTTTTTCAATAGGTTTATTCTGATTTGAATAAGAACGGCAAAGCATAGAAATTCCTGCAAGGCGTTGACAAATATCATCATGTAAATCATTACTAAAACGCTGACGTTCAATTTCACTTATATGTAAAACTTCAGCTTCAACTTCCATACGTTTATTATTTGCTTCGATTAGTTCATGCGTTCTTTTTTCAACTTCTTCTTCAAGATAATCAGAATAACGTTGTTTTTCTTCATAATTTCTTACACGGTCAAAAGATTGAGCTAAACTTGCAATCATTGGACTAACAAAGGTATTTACATTTGTATCACCATCATAAAAAACAAGTCCAAAAGCCTTATTATTTGTAATCAGATATTTCATTGTTAATGAAACATTACCTTTCATTTCCAGAGTATATTTTTGAATAAAATCTTCAAGAGAAATTTTTCCAAACCCTTCAAAAGGATCAATACTAATGCCGTTTTTCTTAAGATAAAATGGTCTAAAATATTTTTTCCCATTCTCTACTGACATTATTAAAACACCAAAATTTTTTACATCCAGACTAGCAATTTCGGTTTGAAGTACAAAACGTAACATATCCTGAGAGTTTGTAAAATTTAAAGCGGATTCAAAGCGAGTTATAAATCTAAGCATCTGCTCAGAAAAAATATATTCTGCCTGTAATTCAGATAAAAGTTGCTTTTTATATTCTGGATTATCCTGATTTTTACGACACCCACAGGATTCTCTGAAAATCACCTGAGATTCTATATAAGACAGGGGTTGAACTTCTTTTTTATTTATAAGTTTTACAATTTCTTCCAAAGCAAGCTGCCCCATTTCTATTAAAGGCTGCCTTACAGTAGTAATTGAAGGAATTTCATATCTACTTCTAGGAATATCATCAAAACCTGTTACTGCACACTCTTTGATTTTTTTATTATCCCTATTCATTGTAAAAAATTTATAAACACCAATTGCCATATTATCTGTAGAACAAACAATAGCATCTGGAGTAAAATCGGGTCTTTCTTCATACAATTCTGTCATATTCAAAAAAGCAGAACGTTCACTAAAGGCTCCTTCTTTTACAACATATTCTAAATCTGGAAACCAGGGATTATAAGCATCCATTACTTTTAAAAAAATCTCTTTTCGTTGAATAGCATCATGATGATTTTTTGGCCCTGCAAGGAATACAAATTTTTTATATTTATGTTCATTGATTAAGTGTTCAATCAAAAGCTGCATAGAATAATCAGTTTGAACTAAAATTGATGGAATACCTTCTATTTTCTGACCAACAGAAATAACTGGTAAATCTCCCCATAGTTCTTCAACATTCTCTTTTGAAGAAAAAGGATGAAAATCTGTCATTACAGAATTAAGAAGAATAATACCATCTAAATCCAAATACTCTTTTTTATGAATATCAGGTAAAAGAGAATTCTCCAGTGTAGAAGAATTTTCCTGCTGAATACAAAAGATATCAATATTTAAATCCCTTGCCTTTTGATTAATTCCTTTAAGAATTGAAATCTGGTACTCTTCATCAAGTCCATTTACAAGAAAGCCTATTTTCATAAGAT
>CAMGTC010000094.1 GCA_946061765.1 uncultured Treponema sp. | reverse complement strand
GCAATCACTTCTTTTGATCTTGGTTTCCGGCAAAAATCTATTATCTCTTCTGTTAACCGATTTTCAGATTTTTTTTCATTATAGAGAGTAACTTTAAATGTTCCTCTCGTATTTTCAAATTTTGGCTCAAGTAAGCCTGCTTTTTTCATTTCTGCATAGATTGTTGGAATACCAGAGTATCTGTTTTCTGTCGTATTTAAGATTTCCAGAGCAGCGGCAATAAATGGATTTCTGACATCTGCTTTGGTTTTTCCAAGTTCATCAAGTGTAAGCCGACCGTATAATCCGCCCGGATTTGAAACCTCAATTCGATTCGGATACATTTCTATTCGAACAGGTTCGTTTTCTGTATGAATGCTGTAGTCACGATGAATCAGGGCATTCAAAATAATTTCGCGAATGGCTTTTACAGGATATTCATAGACATCATTACGGTGCCCTGTTCCATCAACTACAGTTGAAATTTTCATATTCTGCTGAACAAAAGAAAGAGCACTTTCCAGCATTTGAGGTATTGTTCCGTCAAGCCTCTTGTTTACAAGAAAACGTTCACCAGTAGCTGCCTCCTCTGCATAAGTATTGGCTGCGCAAACAACAGCAACAATATCAAGATTTGGAGAAAGATACTGAGGATATTTTCCAAACAGCATTATTCCACAGACTGTCGGATTTCCTTCCTTGTCTGAAAGTCCATTTAATGTAACAAGAGTTTTCTTGTCCATATTTACAAGGTTCGGTTTTACAGAAACCGCCTTAGCAATAAATCCGTCCAGCTGAATCTGATCTATCAGAGAATCATCAAATCTTATGTTTGTTCTAAGTTCATCTTCAGTTTTGTATTTGAATGCATCATAACTGTAGATTTCATATTCGGTCATAAAGCTTTTCCGGAGTACCACCTTTTGCGCTTTTAAATTCTATTTTTGAAGTCTCAGTTTTTCTTTCCTTGATTTTCGTAATCAGTTCAATTAATTCAGATTCCTGCATGATTTCTCCCATAAAAACTCCGCGTTAGCGGTTACACAGGATGTGCAAAATCGCAGTTTTTGACAACAACAAAAACTGCTCTGATAAAAAATTACAAGGATGTAATTTTTTATCACTCCCATAAAAACTTCATTTTACGAAAATAATAGCACAAATTACGAAAATATACAATTTTACGAAAATAAATTACGAAAATTATTATTAAGGAGGTCACTATGACTGAAAATTTTATTTGTGATTCGTTTTCATCCCAGGAGGATGAATAATTAAATGCACCCTCAGTTCCAAAAGGAATCCTTTTTATTATTTCAACATTCTGGCTCCATGAGAAAGTGCTTATAAAAATCAATCAAACTATAAAAAAAATCTTCTTCATTTCTCAATTTCTTCTGCATTTAATATTTCCCAGAAACCAGTTTTATTGGAACCAGAGCGTTTTATATAACCTTTCTGTTTGAGAACTGCAATTGCATTATCAACGGTAGTCTTCTTTCCAAAGTAAACGTAAATTCAATTTGCGGATACTTTTATTCCACAGTGGGTGGTCAGATGTTAGTATCTCAATCATAATTTTTTCCTTTTTTTTGGCTTTAAGAAATGGTATTAAAGAATTCTGAGAAAATAAGAGAAAAACTAAGCTAAATTTTAAACAGCTTTATTTATTGACTCTTTCATTGTGTCTTTCAGATTATCCATAATGATAATACCTGATTTACACAAATCTTTAGCGGCAAGTTTTACATCTTTTGCACTTAACACTTTTTGTTGATTAGATTCAATTTTATTTATTATTAATTCTGCAATTTTTAAATATTCCTCATGAGTAATGTCAACTATATCAAAATGATGAGAAATAAATGAAGTTTTTGATTCATCAATATAAGGACAACCAGGTGAATCTTGTTGGATATCCAGTCCAAGATTTTTTAACTCAGAATCATCTAGTAAAACATAAGTTATCTTTGATAAAGAAGCCTTACCCAAGGTTGGAATTACAATGTACTTATTAAGACTATCCCAGTCTTCTTGCGAATCTATTTTCCAAAGAGATAAAGTATTCTTTTGTGTTTTAATATCAAAAAAACAATCAGATGGCAGTTTAGTTTCTTTACCTACAACTCTTACCCATCTCTTGAGTTCCGAAATTACTCTGATATACAATCACAAACCTCTTCATTTAATTCTTTTTTTAATGTTTCGGCATATGATTTTAAATATTTGGCACTAGGATTAAACTCTTCCAATAGAGATAAACTTTCTTTATTTCTCCATGATTCAATAACCATTAAAGCAGCTTCCTGAAGATATAGAACTTCACTACTCAGAGCTAGTTTTAAAATTAAAACCATTGGACCTTTTATATAATCAAAACAATCTTCATTATTTAAAAATGCTATAATTCTTAACAAACCATACAAAATATTTAAAGAATTCACATCATCTTTTTCGACAGTTGAATACTTTGAAAAAAGTTCAGAAATCCAATTTGATGTTGCTATTGAATTAATTTTTAACTGTTTTTCAATATATTCTATTGCTTCATTTGAATTACCATCTTCAAAATCCGATTTTTGAAGAATTTGAAGAAAATAAAATTCATTACTTCTTAATTTATCTATATGTCTACGATTTTCGATTTCAACATCTTTTGAATTTGTTAAATTTTTATCTGTATCAAGACCTAATAGAAGTGCATTTATATCAGGACTAGTATTATAAGTGAAGCGAGGTTGTATACCAGTATCTAAAGGAACATAAGGAATTGTATATAAAATATCTGTTATCATAAACTACCCTAAAATTAAATCTAATAAATTTTGATTTTTATTAGCAATATTTTTGAAAAATATTTTTATCTGCTCTTCAGAATAAAACTGACTCCCAAAATCCCTTGTATTAATATCGTTCATTATAATTATTTTTTTTTCTTCTTTTGAGGGAGTAATCATAAAACCACTTTGTATAGCAATAGCACTATTATAAATAATATTATATGAAAACCCTTCTATATCTTCTGTTTTATAATAAACCCTATTCATGGAAAAATCTTGCATCTGAGCACCCTCAAAATTACAAGTTTTTAATGTTTTCTCATAAAAATCTGCTAGATTTATACCAGTATACTCATATGTTGGAGCAAAAGCTAATCTTTTTGCTTTCAAACCTAAATTTGAAAGTAATTGAGGAATAAGACTTTCTACTAATTTACAAACAGAATCTTCATTTTCATTTAAGTAAAAAAAATCTATCTTATTTCCCCTAATTTCAAAAATTTTTTTATTATTCTCAATTAATCCCCAATTTTGATTTACTTGACCAGGCACAGGCATTATCACATTTTGAATATCATTCAAAATAACAGGTGTTGCTTTAGGTGTATTCAAATTATTTTTAATAATTTCCGCCATTTCCACAGAAAATGGAACTAATTTATCAGTAAAAACCGTACAACGAATATTTACCAAATTTAAGTTTATAGCCATAAGAGATCCCTCAACTCTTTTTATCGATCCTTTTAATATAAAACATTACAAACGAGTTTATGTTACAGATATTATAGTATTTTTTTTTAATTGTTCAAATTTCTAGTTTTTATTCCGTATAAGGTTCCCATTCGGCATGGAGGGTAATGATTTCGCCGTCTTTTACTGGGATTTCATAATTAAAAGGTTTATCATGCCAAATTGTTGTTTTTTTATCTAAGACTGTTTTTCCATTTACGGTGAGCTTTGTGAAGTTGATTTTCATTGGGACGCGAACACCTCGACTATCTCGCCAGTCACGGCCACGGCATTTGATTTCAAGATTTCCGTCGTTTATACATTTTAGAGTTATATCAAGATTTCCTTCGGTTGCTTCTAGCGTTTGTCCAATACCTGATGTATTAGTTAACCAACTTGGAATTTTGAAATTTGATAATGAGGATGATTTTATTATTTCAATTGCATTTGCAGGATTTCCTGAGTTTTTAATATCAAAACGAGCGAGCTTTTTATATTGTTCTTGAGCTTTTTTGATATCATTTTGATTTTTATTTCGATCAAATTTTACTAAGGCTCCTGAATTATTCTTATAAAACTCAGATTTACTAACAAGTTTTCCTGAATTTATATCATAAACTTCAACGATTGCATCAAGATTATCATTTTTTTTATAAGAACGAGTCTTTACCTGACAGGTATTTGAAATTTGCTTTAAGAGTTTTTTTTCTACAGAATCAGTTTTATAACGGTCAGAAAAATATACCTTAGCCTTAAAATTTGAATTATTTAGAAGCATAAGTACATTTTTCAAATTATTTTGCTTTTGAATATTCCTTACCAAAAGTGATTTATAATCTTCATACCAGATATTCCACTTTTTTGAATATTTTGAATTTTTTCTATGGTCTTCTAATTGATATTCTTTTACAAGATAAGAACCAAGATAATCAGTTACTTTACGGGCCCCACTTGGATTTAAGTGAGAATAACTATCATAACAATCAATGTCATAATCAACTACATTCATATCGTGAAAATTTATAAATGGAACATCATACTTTTTGGCAATTATTTCACTTGTATTTGCCCACCGTAATTCACTTTGTGTTGCAGGAAATGGAAGAAATACCAAAACTAGAGGAATATTTTTCTTCTTACAATAAATAATAAACTTTTCTAGATAGGGAACTTTAGTAACATCATTATAACTAGTCTTTGGAATAGAAATTTCTTTTTTAGGAACAGCAACATTTATTCTTGATTCAGCTCCCATCTCTACATTTTGTTCTTTTTTAAATAAAGATGAAACTCTAGTTTCCCTATTACTCCATCTTGAATGATACAATGAAAAGGGAACTATAAGTTCACTCATAGAAACATCATCTCTACTTTTAGCAATATCATTCATGTAATATAATTTTTTAGGTGAAACTGGAAAAATATCATAGGCTTTATGTAAACATCCAACTCTAGTTTTTTCTAAATTTCCATTAGGATTAAAAACATCAAGTACAATAAGATTTGGTCTTTTTATAGGAAGCAAAAGCTGTAATGTAATAAAATTGCCAACTACACCCAATAAATGATTTCCCCAATTATAAGAAGTAATACCATAATCATTCCAAAGTTGCATTGGAAAGATACCATTTAAAACATGGCTAGATCCCATAAAAAAAACATCAAAATCAGTTTTATTTTTGAAAAACGGGTCATATTTAAAATTACTTTCATTATTTCTTAATATCTTATTTGCTGCTTTTAATCCAATAATAATTAATATAAGGGTTAGCAAAACCGCACCAAGTCTCTGTAAATTCTTCTTATTAAAAAATTTAGTTTTCATCTTACAAACCCCTTAAAACTGAAAGTAAATAAAACTTGAAGCATCATAGGCATTTCCGTAAATACCAAAGATTGCTACAAAAATCACACCCATAACAAAGGTTAATACTTGCAAATACCATTCATGAGTAAGAATCCAATTTTTTATGAATCTTTCTTTATATGAAGAAAAATCTACAGCCAATAAAAGTAAAAGGCTTAAGAGTAATAAATGAATGTTTGGAAGATCGAGTCCATAAAGTTTAGAAGTATCTCCAAAAATAGAGAGTATATTAAAATCGGTAAATATTTTTTTTATGATAAACAAAGATTCCCGGAAAGAATTTGCGCGGAAAAAAATCCATGCAAAATACACGGCAAAAAAAGTTAAAAGAATTTGAAAAAATTTTGGTATATATTTACGAATAGGTTTTACAATATCATCGAATATCTGATATAAGCCATGTAATAAGCCCCAGGCAATAAAACTAAAACCTGCTCCATGCCAAATACCACTAACTAACATTACAATTAGTTCATCTGCTTCCCTGGAACATTGAGATTACCCCTTTTAAAATGCGCGGTGAATGGGTAGAATAATTTAGGCTAGAATTGACGGATACTTTATAACACGATAACATGCCAAAACTTCAGGATTCCCATAAGCGGCATTTTCTAGTTTTACAATTTCAAGCCAGTAAGCATAATCATCGCGAATTGATTTTAATTTTTCATCCAAATATTTTTTTCCGTATTTTGATGAATCATAAAGGCCTGTAAGGCAGCCTATAAAATTGGTAATTTGCATTTTTTTGTAGTTTACAAATGATCGGCAAATCAGTGGCTTTAAGATTTCATTTGAATTCTCATCAATTCTTTTATAAGATGAATATACACAAATGGCTTTCTTTTCTTTCATAAATTCAATTTGTTTTTCAAGAAACTGTGGAAGCCATAAATCATCGGCATCTAAAAGCGTAATATAGCGGCCAGTTGCTTCTCTGATTCCATGGTAGCGCGCATTTGCAGAGCCACCGTTCGGCTGTTGTATAAGACGTATTCTTGAATCTTTTTTAACGTATTTTTCAACAATTTCAGAAGAATCATCTTTAGAACCATCATCAACTATAATCATTTCCCAATCAGTAAATGTTTTCGAAAGTACAGAGTCTATAGTTTGAGAAATAAAACGGCTTGCATTGTAACATGGTGTAATTATGGAAACCTGTGGCATACACTATTTTTTCTCCAGAAATTGTTTATGACGGTTAAAATCACCCTTAAATCCATCTTTTACAGATGCACAATATAACTTCCAGCCAGCAAAATCACCATGTCGTGTAATCAGAAAAAGCCAGCTATACATCAAGAATTTTATTATAATTTTATATTTTTGATTGTAATGAAGGTAGATATAAGTATAATTTCTGATAAGACAAGTCATTCGCAATTTTGAATCTGTATAAGGTACTCTAAAAAGACCAAAGCATATTTTCACAAGCGGAAGCTTCAATGAAGGATGATAAAAAACTGCATCCAAAAGAGTTACCGGATTTATTTTCTTTTGAAGGCATCTGTAATAATGTTCATAATCATCACCCCAGATGAAAAAAACCTTATTTATGTAACCTACTTCATCTACACATTTTTTAGAAAGCAGAACTCCATTAAAAGGAGTTACATAATCCAGTATTTTTCCCCAGTCGTTCTTTAGTTCCTGATAGTTTTCTGTCTTTTTTCCATTACGTTTACGAACTGCCCAACTTAGTTTTTCATGATTTTCAATATCAATTGAAGCAGGCATTATATAATCATAAGAATCAGATTCAAAAACAAGCATTTCAAGACAATTGTGACTTGGAAAGCCGTCATCATCCATAAGCCAGTAAAGATCAGTTTTCAGATTTTCATGAGCATATTTAAGCCCTGTATAAAAACCGCCAGAGCCACCTGTATTTTCAGGAAGATTTAAGAGTATAACAGATTGTCCATACCTCTCCGTAACAGTAGTTTCCGTACTATCTGTACTGGCATTATTTACAACTACAATATTATCTGGCTTATAAGACTGAGCTTTAACGGCATCAATACAGCGAAGTAAATCATTTTTTCTGTTATAAGTTACGATTACAACTGATACTGATTTCTTATTAGCTGTTGCTATAGGCATTACAAACTTCTTCGGCATTTCCTATCATTTTCATTTCGCCGTGATCAATCCAGATTGCTTTCTGGCACATTCTTTTTACCTGTTCAATACTATGGCTTACAAACAGGAGAGTTGTACCACCACTCAAGAGCTCGTTCATGCGCTGCTCACATTTTTCCTGGAATTTGAAATCACCAACTGCAAGAACTTCATCACAAATCAAAATATCAGGCTTTACTGTAGTAGCAATTGCAAAACCAAGACGAGCTGCCATACCACTAGAAAAATTTTTGATTGGTACATCAAGAAAATCACGTAATTCTGCGAAATCTACGATTTCATCAAATTTTTCTTTCAGAAACTTTTCTGAATAACCGAGCACAGAACCGTTCAGGAAAATATTTTCACGGGCAGTTAAATTACCATCAAATCCAGCACCAAGCTCAATAAGCGGAGAAATTGTACCATTAACCTGCACAGATCCCTTATAAGGTTTTAAAATTCCACTGATAGTTTTTAATAATGTTGATTTTCCAGAACCATTAGTACCAACAAAGCCCCATGACTCACCTGCTTTTACTTCAAAAGAAATTCCCTTTAGAGCCATGAATTCTTGAAACATTAACTGACGTTTCAATATCTTAATTACATATTCTTTTATATTATCAACACGTTCACTAGCAAGATTAAATCGAATCCAAACATCGTTTACGCTGATTTTTATATTTTCTGTCATAATTAATATCCTAAATATACAAAATAAATCTATCCTGATTTTTCTTAAAGAAAAGAGCCCCTATCACAAAAGCACCAAGAGCCCAGAAGCCTCCATACATAATTTGATGAAGATTTAATCTAGTACCTGAATACACACAATCTCTAAATAACTTAACAAACAAGTAAAGAGGATTGAATCTTTCTACAAGAGGGCGAAGATTATCAGGTAGTATTTCAATTGGATAAAACAAAGGTGTAAGATAACTCATTATAGTTATTACAACTGCATAAATATGTACAACATCCCTAAAGAAAACAGTTGCCTGAGAAATAAAAAGTGCAACACCAAGACTGAAAACATAAATCTCTAACGCAGGTATAATAAAAAGTAAATTATAAAAGCTAAAATGAGATTTAGTAATAATCATAACCAGTATCAAAGCTGCCAGACTAAAAAAGAAATCAACAAAGCAACTCGTTACTTTTGCAAAAACAAATATATATTTTGGAACGTAAGTTTTTCGAATTAAAGAACCGTTTTCGATAATTGTATAACAAGATGAGGTTGTGCTTGAGCTAAAGAAATTAAAAACTACATTACCACAAAGTAAATATACTGGAAAGTTCTGAATACCAAATCTGAAAAAAGTTGAAAACACGATAGTCATAACTATCATAATCATTAAAGGATTTAAAACACTCCAAACATAACCTAATACACTGCGGCGATAACGGAGTTTTATATCACGCTGAATCAATTGTTTTGAAAGGTCTTTATATTTTATTAGATTTTTTATTGCAAGCCTAATTGTGTTAATCATTTTATTAGAATAGCACATTTTTTCTATTTTATAAAGAACAATTTATAAATTTTTAAGGACATATTTTTATAACTATTTTTATAATTTAATTAATTTTATAATCAAAGAGTTTAAAATTTCTCCAGAATCAGCTTCCGAGAAAATGGGAGCTCCTCTTGAAAAAGTCCTAGAGGCACTTTCTTCAGAAAAACTTGAAAAATAGAAATGTCAAAGAACCTTGTTTTAGAAAATTATAATAAAATAACATTTACAGAGATGCTCCACCATCAATAGGTAAAACAACACCTGTAAGATACGCAGCCTGTTCTGATGCCAAGAATACAACAACTTTAGCAACATCATCCGGAGTTCCGACTCGTCCTAAAGGAATTCTTTCCTTTTTCGCAAGAAAACTTTAAGTTTTTTATATATTTTTTTCTCATCAGCAAATAAAATATAAAACAAAGGTCGAAGAATGAATAAAAAAGGAAACATTAATGTGTACAGATAAAATTTTGGAGTTTTTCCGCAATATTTCCAGAGAATTGCAAAAGAACCTTTCTTATCGTATTTATAAAAAACTGGAGTATAAACAAAGGTATAAATCAGATAATGCCGAAAAAGATAAAAAAAATTTTTAGTGTCATGTTTTAAGG
>CAMGTC010000093.1 GCA_946061765.1 uncultured Treponema sp. | reverse complement strand
TTGCTCTACCTACTGAGCTAGTAGCCCATCCACTCACTTCGTGAATGTATTAGTAATATATACTTTTGCTTCACTTGTGTCAATAACTTTTTATTTATTTTTCTAAAATTTATTAATTTTTTTAATTTAAGTAGATTTTAAAAAATTCCGCAGTTTATATGCCGTGGAATTACTCTAGAAAAAAAAATATAAAAAGTTTAGTGTTATATTATACGTATGAAAAAGCGATTAATAATTTTCCTTTTACTTTTAATTATTCTGAGCGTTCAAGCTTCTTCTCAGTCTATTGATTTTCAAAAATATTATGATAATAAAACAGGCTTTTCAGGAGTTGCTTCTTCTACTTTTTTAGGCGTTTATGAAGAAGAGGAATTTAATAAAGAGTTCAATAATTACATAAAAAACATGAATAAGCATTTTAAGCCTGTGCTGCAGTTTACGAAAAAAGACCGGTGGCTTATAGACAAGGCGCTTTCAGAATGGATGTATGATGAAAATGAACATTATTTTGTTGTAATCTCTGATAATGTGAATTCTGAAAATTTTATTATTGCTTTTGTGGAATGTGACCAGCTTCATTATGTTGTATCAAATGCCTGGTATTGTAATTTTTATAAAATGAAAGAGTTCAAAAAACGGTTCAATAAATAAATATGAGCTATAATATAGTAAAAGGAGAGAGAATTGTTTTTTTTCATATTAATTGGACTTTTTATTATTCTGCCGCTAGCAGTAATTATTGTGCTTTTTGGCGGCGGCGGATCTGATTCATCGGGATTGCATGGTGGAAGATCTGGAGACCGCAGTGATGATTATCTTTTTCCGCCTGAAGATATTCTTCAGGAAAGGTTAAAATCCGGGTATTATGATGATAATCCGGATATGCTTGAAATTTATGATCCTGACAGATATGAATATCTTTACGATGAAGATTAAATAGCGCATTTTACAATGGTTCTGGCCAGATTACAAATCATAAAAGCTATGATATAATAAAATCGGAGGTTTCAGAAAATGATGTATCCATTTATGACATTAAACGATAATACAGAAATTGTACATTCAGAGATGGGGAAGGATGGCAAAGTAAAAGTCATGATTGAGATTCCAGATGAAAAAATTGGCTTCAAACAGGCTACCTGTATACTGCCAGATTCTGAATGGAAAGATATTAATGGGTATAATGAAGCTGAATTAGATTATCTAAAAGAGTTGATTGCTTCTGAAGCTCATTTAATTCTTGAGTTTTCTCAAAACGGAGGATTTGATAATGCCTCAGGTTTTTAAAATCGGTTCATAATGGGTGTACTTTTGGCTGGATGAAAATATACCGCTTGAACCTGTACATGTTCATGTCGCACAGGGTAAGCCCATTCCAAATGGTACAAAAATCTGGATAACAAAAAATCACCGATGTTCACTTGCTCATAATAAATCAAATATTCCGTCAGCACCTTAAATAACATAATCAGAATTATAGAAATGAGAATTCCTGAAATAGAGCAGAAATGGCTCAATACTTTTTCGGAGATTTCTTATAAATGATTCTAGTACAATGGATAACGAAGAATAAATTTAATTTATCGGCAAATTAAAAGCTAACGTTTTCTACAAAAATTATCTTTATAAATTGCCGATAACATGCTATAATATTTCCTATGAGTAAGGTGAAATATATATTTGTAGAAGAAGCTGCTCAAAAATGGCAAATTAGCGAACGCAGTGCCCGTAATTACTGCGCTCAGGGTAGGGTAGAAGGTGCTCTTTTGGAAGGTAAAACCTGGAAGATTCCGTCTACTGCAAAAAAGCCTGAACGTAAACCTCGTCATTCTACTGTCGAAGAAACTCTTTTAACATTTCTCAAACGCGAAAAAGATGCCGCCCTTAAGGGTGGCATCTATCATAAAATTCAAATTGACCTTACTTATAATTCTAACCATATAGAAGGCTCAAAGCTAACACATGATCAAACCCGCTATATCTTTGAAACAAAAACTCTTGGCGTTACGGATAAGGCTGTAAAGGTTGATGATATTGTTGAAACTGTAAATCACTTTCGTTGTATAGACCTGGTTATTGAAGGTGCTCATACAAAGCTTACCGAAAGCTTCATCAAACAGCTGCATTTTATTTTGAAGTCAGGAACAACAGACAGTCAGAAATCCTGGTTTAGAGTAGGAGATTATAAACAATTCGAAAATGAAGTAGGGGGAAGTAAAACTACAAAACCTGCAGAAGTAGCCGGTGAAATTAAAGCCCTCCTTAAAGAATACAATTCCAAATCAAAAATCACTTTTGATGATATTCTTGATTTCCATGTACGCTTTGAATCTATTCACCCATTCCAGGATGGTAATGGCCGCGTTGGCCGTTTAATTATGTTCAAGGAATGTCTTAAGCATAATATTGTTCCATTCATAATCACAGAAGAACTCAAGATGTACTATTACCAAGGCATTAAAAATTGGAACGATGAACGCGGTTATTTGAGAGACACCTGTCTTACAGGCCAGGATGCAATGAAAACTACTTTGGATTATTTTGGAATAAAACACGAATAAGCTGATGTAGTTCTCAACAGTGCGGCTGAATGAAAGTTTTTCCAGCTGCAACATGTTCTATTGCAAAAAGAAGTGTCTTTCCGCTGCGTTTTATGAAACATATCCGCTTGCCCCGACTTCCCTGCTGATCGCTTTTTCATGCAAAAGATTATATCAAAAAGAAGAGAAAATCAAATCTGAAATGCACCCCTAAAGTTGGACAAATAAAATTCAATTTTAAGAGGTGCATTTTTTATGTCTAAATACTCAGAAGGTTGCACAATATAAATTGACAGGAAGTTTTACAAAACCAACACGCCATTTAAGTATATTACCGGTGGAACAGAAGCTCTGTTTCAGAAAGTCTGAATTATGCCAAGGATTTATTCAGTGTTTACCTAGAATTCACCTAAAAAAATTGCCCATAACATTTTTTATGATTATATTAAAGGTATCTGGGATTTCTTTGATTTATGCAGCATAAAAAAATCTATGGAGGTCTTGTATGAAAAAATCCTTTCTTTTGTTTAGCGTGCTGGCTTTTGCCGGCACAGTCGGAATTGCTCAGAATTATCCTGATGCAAATCAAACATTGCCAGAAAAAATGGGCTGGATGCAAGGATTCCCGCCGCCGCAGGAAAAAACGCTTCACGCATCGGACGGGTCATTCTTTGAATTTCCTGCGCTTAGGTACAGCGTAAACCATATACGCGAATTCTTTCCGACGCGGAACGTTTCTTCTGGAAACGGGAAAAAGTACACTTTGAAAACAAAGCTCGACCCCGAAATCGGAAAAATCACATTCATTCCATGGGATTCGGACAAGCCGATGACTTTTGAAGAGTCGCTGGATGCAAACTATACCGACGGAATCATTGTCATGCATAAAGGAAAAATCGTCTATGAGAAATATCCTGCAGGACTTGAGCCGGACGGACTTCATGCGGCCATGTCGGTCAGTAAGTCATTCACAGGAACTATAGCTTCAATTCTAGTTGCTCAGGGAAAACTCGACCCTTCAAAAAAAGTCGCTGAGTACATTCCAGAATTAAAAGATTCAGGATTTGCGGACGCCACTGTCCGGCAAGTAATGGACATGACAACCGCAATAAAATACAGCGAGGACTACAACGACCCCAACGCGGAAATCTGGGCATACTCTGCTGCAGGAAACGTCTTCCGCCCGGCAAATTACAGCGGCCCGAAAAACTACTACGAATATCTTGCAACGGTAAAAAAGCTTCCGGACGCAGAGCATGGAGATGCCTTCGGCTACAGAACGGTGAATACGGAGCTTCTTGCCTGGATTTGCTCGCGCGTGACAGGACAGGGGCTTGCAGAGATGGTTTCAGAAATGATTTGGAAGCCGCTTGGCGCGCACTACGACGGCTACTATCAGCTTGACACCTCTGGAATCGCTTTTGCAGGCGGAGGCTTCGATCTGAATCTTCGGGATATGGCAGCTTTCGGCGAGATGATGCGCTGCAATGGAAAACTGAACGGAAAGCAAGTCATTCCAGAAGCTGCAGTAAAAGACATCGCGTTAGGCGGCGCTTCCAGCGAATACAAGGTGGCGTTCTCAAAAGGCGGCTACCCGAAACTTGAAGGCTGGAGCTACCACAATATGTGGTGGAAAACCAACAACTCGCACGGAGCGTACATGGCTCGCGGCGTCCATGGACAGGCAATCTACATCGACCCGGCGGCGGAAATGGTAATCGCGCGTTTCGCTTCGACTTATTACGCCTCGAACAAATACATAGATCCGCTTTCAATTCCGGCTTACGAAGCTGTAGCTGAATATCTGATAAAGAAATAAATTTTATGAAAGGCGGACAACCGCCCTTCGCTCCCAAGCCAAGCCGCTCCGTTACTGGCTCTTTAGCCTTTGGAGCGGCTTCTTCCGTTTTGTTGGCTTGTCCGCTACCTCATTATAACAGATGGTTGGAACCCTTTTTTTTGGGGAATTTTATTTTACTGCTTTCTGGCAAGCTCATGTAAGCCTTCTGCCATACGACGATTAATCCAATACTCGTCGTAGCCATCAGCTTAATTAGGGGGATTGATTCTCTGTACAACTCTTTATTTCATATTTGATTTCTCCAATAAGCTGGAACTTAGTTCCAAAGCGTAAAATTGCTATATTCATAAGCATTCTCCAAAAAATAAATTTTTGTTTCGGGCTTTCAGAACAACGTTCTGTTTGGTGACGGAAATTGCTATGAAGATTCTTCAACGAAGGTTATCAAGGTCTTGAAGATTTATTGGTTAAAAACACAATGTGTTTTAAAAAATTTTCGCTGAGATTTTCAAAAAGTACTGCGAAATTTTTACATGGAGTGTTTCTATGATGAAAAAATATCGAAAAAACACACAATATCGTGAGCATTTTCGTTAAAAGTATGATATATTGCATGAGTAGGAATTTTTATATGCAGGCAAGTTATAAAAAATTATGGAAGCTACTTATTGATAAAGACATCAAAAAAAGTGATTTACTTTCACTAGCAGGAATCTCAAGCAACATAATGTCCAAAATGAATAAAGGTGAAGACATTTCCATGGATAGTCTCAGAAGAATTTGTTCAGCCCTAAGCTGCGATATTGGGGATATAGTTTCTTTTGAAGAAAAATAAACCGGAGAGATAATTAAAATGGAACTTATTGATAACGTAAATAAAACGCTTTCGGATGACTTAAAACAGACTATTAAACCTAACAGTAAAATTTCTGTAGCTGCAAGTTGTTTTTCTATTTATGCTTAGCAGGACTTTCTGTTGTATGCAATGCCTGCGATTTGTATATGGAACTTGCTAAAAAATATGGTGTTGACGGCACAAATACAATGTCCAATAATGCCTCAAATGAGGGATTAAATCTTTCAGATAAAGAAAATAAAATAATTGAGCTGATAAAAGAAAAAGGACAACTTTCTTCAAAAGAAATTATTGAAACGACAGGTTTTTCACACGCTACCGTTGAAAGGGCTGTGAAAAGACTTTCCGAAGAACTTTTGCTTATAAAGCGTGAAGGTTCTAAAAAAACAGGTTACTGGAAAATGATTACGGAGGAAAAATAAATGAACCACTTAAAAATGCACTCACTGAACAAGATAGACGAGAACGTAAGCAAGATTGCCGCGCTTTTTCCTAACTGTGTGACAGAAGCAAAGGCGGAAGACGGCAGCATTACAAAGAAGATAGATTTTGACATGCTCAGACAGGAGCTGAGCCGTTCGATTGTTGAAGGTCGTGAGGAACGCTACCAGTTTACATGGCCGGACAAAAAGCAGGCAATTCTTACTGCAAATGCGCCCATAAATAAAACGCTACGCCCTTGCCGTGAGGAAAGCGTTGACTTTGACAATACGGAAAACCTCTACATTGAAGGCGACAACCTTGAAGTGCTCAAACTTTTGCAGGAAACTTATCTTGGCAGAATCAAGATGATATACATAGACCCACCTTACAACACGGGAAACGATTTTGTGTATGAAGATGATTTTGCACAGGATGCCGCAGATTACATCGCAAACAGCGGACAGACTGACGAAGAAGGCAATCGCCTTGTAGCCAATACCGAAAGCAACGGAAGATTCCATACCGACTGGCTGAATATGATGTACCCACGCTTAAAGCTGGCAAGGGATTTGCTGAGTGAGGATGGGGTTATTTTTATTTCTATTGGTCAAGATGAGATTGAAAACATGGTTAAGCTTTGTGATGAAGTTTTTTCACATGATAACAAATGTGGTATTATTTCTCGCTTAATGAAAAGTGGAGGTGCTAAAGGTACATTCTTTTCACCTAACATTGAATATATTGTAGTGTATGCAAAAAATATAAGTTTAGCTAAATCATTTAGAGAGCCTATTTCAGAAGAAATAATAAAGAAATTATATACATCTATAGAAACTCAAGGAGAACGAAAAGGGCAAAAATACAGACCTTTTGGTTTATATCAATCTTCTTTGGAAGCACGACTAAACCAGAGATATTTTATTCAATGTCCGGATGGAACTCTAGTTATACCACCAGGAAAAACTTTGCCCAATGAAAAAATAGATGGCGCTGGTATAAAACCAGATGCTAATGATGGATGTTGGCGTTGGAGTCGTGAACGATATATTGAAGAAAGAAAAAAAGGAAATATTGAATTTAAGGAATCGAAAGGAGTTTTAATCGATTCAGAAGGAAAGCCTGCAAAGTGGAATATTTATACAAAAATATGGTTGGATGATAGACAAGAAGAAGGTATGACACCTGTAGATTTAATAACTAAGTGGGAAAATAGACAAAGTAAAAAGGAATTGACTGAATTAAAAATTCCCTTTGATTTTGCAAAACCAACAGACTTAATAAAATACCTTATTACTATATCTCAAGAAAACGATGCTATTATCCTCGATTTCTTCTCCGGTTCAGCCACAACCGCCCATGCAGTAATGCAGCTCAATGCAGAAGATGGCGGAAACCGAAAATTCATCATGGTTCAGCTTCCAGAACTCTGCGATGAAAAATCAGAAGCTTACAAAGCAGGGTATAAAAATATCTGCGAAATTGGCAAAGAACGCATTCGTCGTGCAGGACAACAGATTTTGAAGCAAGTTCAGAATGACAAAGAAAAAAGTCACACGGATTCGAGTTTGTTAACACAAACTCTATTTTCAAATGAAGAAGAAAAATCGTTAGATTTTTCCAATCCGTGTGACAATAAAAAACTCGACATAGGCTTTCGCGTCCTCAAATGCGACACATCAAACATGGAAGATGTCTACTATTCCCCAGATCATTTCGACAAACAGGATTTGTTCAAGAATAACATCAAAAACGACCGTACAGCAGAAGATTTGCTTTTCCAGGTAATGCTCGATTTAGGAATAATGCTTTCAAGCAAAATCGAAACAAAGCAGATTGACGGAAAAACCGTTTACTATGTAGAAGGCAACTATCTTGTAGCGTGTTTTGATGAAGATGTAACAGAAGAAACAATCACAAAAATTGCAAAAGAAACACCTTATTACTTTGTAATGAAAGATTCTTCAATGGCAAACGACAGCGTTGCAACAAACTTTGAACAGATATTCACAACATACTCGCCTGAGACAATCAGAAAAGTTTTGTAGGGGTAGTAAATGGAAAGTGTAAATAATTTTGAGTGGCTTTCTGATACTGTTTTGAATATAAACAATGCTTTTGAAGAAGAAACAGCAAAAGCCATAAACAAAAATCTTACAGCACGAAATTGGCTTATAGGTTTTTATATTGTTCATTATGAGCAAAATGGAAAAGATAGAGCTGTATACGGTGAAAAGACTTTGCAGAAACTTTCTGAAAGGCTGAATAAAAAAACTCTTTCGTATAGAAATTTACGACTTTATCGCCAGTTTTATCTTGATTTTAAAATTCTTGAAAGACCTGTAAAGGATTTTATCCTAACTGAATTTAGAGATGATGAAAATTTGATTTCAAATGCAAAATTGAATTTGATTGAAGAAAAATCTGAAAAAAAAGATTTGGCAACCACTGGCTGCCAAATTTCAGAAAATGAAATTTCAATTCCTGCAGAGATTTTGTTCAAAAATCTATCATTTACTCATTTTACACTGATAATGGGTGTCGAAAATCCTCTTGCCCGAACTTTCTATGAACTTGAAACCATAAAAGGCGTATGGACAAAGCGTGAACTGAAAAGGCAAATCGATACGAATTATTTTGAAAGGTCTTCAATCAGTCGAAATCCACAGAAAATGAGTTTGTTTGTTCAATCAAAAGCTCAGAGAATGGATTTACAGGATGTAATAAAAACTCCCTTTGTTTATGAATTTCTTGGCTTGAAAGATAGTGATGTTATAGAAGAATCAGATTTAGAAAATGCTTTGATGAATCATCTTGAGGAATTCTTACTTGAACTTGGAACAGGTTTTTGTTTTGAATCCAGACAAAAAAGAATTGTTGTTGATGATGAATATTTCTTCTGCGATTTAGTTTTTTATCATAGAATCTTAAAGTGTCATGTTTTAGTCGATTTAAAAGCATCAAAAATCAAATATGATGATATTGCTCAGATGAATCTTTATCTTTCGTATTACAAAAAAAATGTAATGCAAAAAGATGATAATCCACCGGTGGGCATTCTGATGTGTACGGAAGCAGGAAAAGAATTGGTTGAATATGCCAGTAATGGCATTGATGAAAATTTTTTTGTTCAAAAATATAAATTGAATCTTCCTGAACCTGAAAAACTTACTCAATGGTTGAAGATTGAAGTTGAAAAACTATCAAAATAAATCATCAGAAGTCCTTGATCATAAAAAATTTTTTGAGAATGAATTAAAAGATATTAGTAATGAAGACTTTGAGGATAAATTATGAAATTTACATTCAAAATACAAGAATATCAGACTCAGGCCGTAAACGCTTTAGTAAAATGTTTTGAAGGTCAGCAATACGCAGATAAAGTTTTGTAGGAGTTGTGTAAATGAGTTACGAGCCGCCTTTTAAAATAACATCTCAAATAATAAATTTAATTTCTCAAATTTCAGAAGCGGTTGGAGAAATCAATTCCCTTGAAAATAATCCCCGTCATTTGGAATTGAGAAAAGAAAACCGTATCAAAACAATTCATTCTTCTCTGGCAATCGAAAATAATTCTTTAAGCATTGAACAGATAACTGCAATCATCGAAGGAAAACGAGTTTTAGGAAATCCAAATGAAATTCAGGAAGTAAAGAATGCACTTCAGGCTTACGAACTTCTTTTGACCTTAAATCCTTATGAAGAAAAAGATTTATTAAAAGCTCATAAATTGATGATGAGCGATTTGGTTGAACGAAACGGAAAATACAGAAATGACGGAGTTGGAGTTTTTGATGGAAAACAGGTGGTGCATTTAGCTCCTCCAGCTGATAGAGTTCCTTTTTTAATGGCGGATTTATTTCAGTGGCTAAAAAACAGCGATGTTCATCCTTTAATAAAAAGCTGTGTTTTCCATTATGAATTTGAATTTATCCATCCATTCCAGGACGGAAACGGAAGAATGGGAAGGCTCTGGCAGACTGTAATTCTAAAAGACTGGAAAAGTGTTTTTGCATGGCT
>CAMGTC010000092.1 GCA_946061765.1 uncultured Treponema sp. | reverse complement strand
TAAAACTTGTAATTCCAAGTGCAGCTCCAAATATTTTTACGGGACTTAGAACAGGCCTTACTTCCTGCTGGATGTGTGTTGTTGCTGCAGAACTGGTATCTTCAACAACCGGACTTGGATATATGATTATGGATGCCCGTCAGTATGGTCAGACAGATGTTGTAATTGTAGGAATGATTACAATTGGTCTTGTAGGTAAGGTTATGGATTCACTTCTTCACTTTATTGAGCGAAAAGTTGTAGTTTGGAGTAACTAAGGAAGTATTTATGGCAGAAAATTTTGATTCAAAAAAAATAAGTTATATCCAGATTGATCATGTTAATAAATTTTTTGATCGTGGTGAAGAAAAACTTCAGATTCTTGATGATATTTCATTTTCAGTAGAAAAAGGTCAGATTGCCTGTATTGTAGGTGCTTCTGGTTGTGGAAAAAGTACTTTACTTAGAGCTATTGCTGGTCTTGATCCTAATCACGAAGGAAAGATTCTTGTTGACGGTCAGGAAGTTTTAAAACCAGAAAAGACAAGGGGAATGGTTTTTCAGGAACATAGGTTATTTCCCTGGATGACTGTTAAAAAAAATATTGCCTATGCCTTAAACGGCTATGATCCAAAAGAAAAATGGGAATTGGTAAAAGCACATATCAATCTTGTTAGATTAAACGGTTTTGAAAATTCTTATCCAAGACAACTTTCTGGTGGTATGGCTCAACGTGCAGGTATTGCCAGAGCTCTGGTAAATAATCCTCCTGTTTTACTTTTAGATGAACCTTTTGGAGCCTTAGATACTTTTACAAAAATTAATATGCAGAGTGAATTAAAAAGAATTCAAAAAGAATCTGGAACAACAATGATTCTTGTAACTCATGATATTGATGAAGCTGTATTCCTTGCAGATAAAATAATTGTTTTGTCTAACAGACCGGGAAAAATAAAGGAGATTATCTCTGTTGATTTACAAGAGCCAAGAGACAGAAACAGTATTGAATTTTTAAATATTCGAAGAAAAATATACGAACAGTTTTTTGACGATTCTCATTTGGAATCTAAAAAAATGGTCAATCGTATAAAAAAATAATTAATTTATTGCAGAAAGGGTAAGAATAACCTATTTACCCGCAATAAATATAGTGATGCGTTGCATCCTCTGTGATTTTTAATATTTTTTCAAAGGAGTTAAAAAAAGTGAAAAAAATTGTAAAAATTATTCTTGCATCTTTTTTGATTCTTTCTGCTTTTACTTCATGTAGTAAGAGTCAAAAAGCTAAAGAGAGAAGTGTTAATATTGCTATTCAACCTTCTGCTGCATTTATTCCAATCTACGTTGCAAAAGAAAAGGGGTGGATAGAAGAAGCCCTTGCAAGTTCACAGGTAAAAGTAAATTGGCAGGAATTTGAATCTGGTCCTCCAATTAATGAATCTTTTGCCGCAGGTCTTTCTGATATTGGTCTTACAGGAGATGTTCCAACTGTTTCTGCTTTTGCTGCAGGTCAAAAGGTAGAAATTGTAGGTGTTCCTGGTAATGGTCCTGATGCTTATGCAATGCTTGCAAAGGCTGATAATGATGCTGTTAATTCTCCAGCAGATTTAAAGGGTAAAAAAATTGCAACTGTTATTGGTTCAACAGGTCATAACCTTACAAAGAAACTTGTAGATAAATATGGCATGTCAATGAATGATATTGAATTGGTAAATATTTCTGCAGGTGATGTTGGTATTGTTCTTTCTACAGGTCAGGTTGATGCTGCTGTAATCTGGGAACCTAATGTTACCCGTCTTGTTGATAATGGAACTGCTAAGGTTATTGCTTATGGTTCAGAAACAACTTTACGTGGTACAAATACTTTCCTTGCACGCAAAGCATTTACTAAAGAAAACGGAGATATTATTTCTGTAATTCTTGAACAGTATGCCCGTGCTGCACAGGCTGTACCAACTTTGGATGAAGAAACTTTAAGAAAGGTTGCTGATGATTTTAGATTAACACCTGATCAGATTTTAAGACTTTTCCCAAAATATGGAATGCCTGTTAAGTGTGATGATAAAGATACTGCTGCTTTACAAGATACATGCCATTTCTTGGTTTCAATTGGAAAACTTGTAGAAGAGTATAATGTGGCAGATCATGTAAACAACTCTTATTTTGAAGCTTCAAATGCAAAAAAATACATTAAATAAACATTGTTAAATGTTTTTATATCCGTACAGTGAATATTTCCTGTACGGATTTTTTTTACTAAACAAATTTTATTAAATTCCGATTGTAAAAGTAAGGATGTCAAATATGAATAGTTTTACAAGAGGAATCGATCTATTACAGCGCGAAATGGATGTAACTTCTTTACGTTATCAGGTTACTGCGAATAATCTTGCTAACAGTGAAGTTCCAAATTTCAAGCGCTCTGTTGTGAATTTTGAAAGTGAATTAAAAAGAGCTTTCGAATCTGAAGAAATCGCAAAAAATAGTTTTCATCTTACAAGAACTGATGATCGTCATATGCAGATTAATACTCCTTATGACTATCGCGAAGTTGAGCCTCGTAGAGTTACTGATTATCTTTCTACTTCAAAAGCAAATGGAAATAATGTGGATGCAGAAACAGAAGCAAATAATGTATTGCAGATTCAGATGCAATATAGACTTTTGACACAATTAACTTCATTTGAATTTGATCAAGTAACAACTGCAATGAAAAAATAATTAGAAAATTTGGAAATTTGAGCCGTTTTTTTTAGGAAAAAAATTTTGTCATACAAGTTAGTCAATGTACGCTCTGCTTAAAGCCTTGACAAACTTGTTTGCCGGTTTTTTTAATGGAGGTTAAAACCGTCATGGGAATGTTTACAAGTATTAATATTGCAGCAACAGGAATGAGTGCTGAAAGACTTAGAAGTGATGTAATTTCAAATAATATAGCCAATGCATCTACTACAAGAACACAGGAGGGTGGCGCTTTTAAAAAATCTACAGTTGTTATGCGTCCTGTAAGTGATAAAAATCCACAATGGAGAAGTCCATTTGTATCTCAGGATTTAGATAATGGTCCTGGAAAAGGAGTTAAAGTTCTTGAAATTGTAAAAGATACTAGTCAGGGACGTTTAGTATATGATCCTGATCATCCGGATGCTATAAAATCTGGACCTAACACTGGATATGTTGAATATCCTAATGTAAATATTGTAAATGAAATGGTTGATTTGATTGCTGCTAGCCGTGCTTATGAAGCCAATGCCACAGTAATTGACGGTGCAAAAGATATGTTTAGTTCAGCATTAAATATTGGACGAAGTTAATTTATTGTGTATAATTTATAAAAGGTGGATGGGAATATGAAAATAGCAGAATTTGGAAGTTTACAGATGGTTCGTACAGAACCTGAACATTTTGGTAATTCAAAAATAAAATCATTAACTGAAGAAATAAAATCAGACAATATTTTTGAAATTAATGCTTCAAAATCTAATGGTAAATCATTTCAGTCGTATTTACTTGAAGCTGTAAATAATGTTAATTCAAATCAGATGAATGTTTCATCTTTACAGAAAAAATTAATTACTAACCCAGATGAAGTTGATGTTCATGATGTAACAATCGCAATGTCAAAAGCAAGAATGTCATTAAATCTTGCTCAGACTGTTATTGATAGACTTGTTACAGATTGGAATGAAATTTCCACTACAAGATAATTAATTCTCAATAATCTACTATAGAATAAAATAATATTGTCAAATTTACCCCCCTATGCTATAATTTAATAAATTTAGTATAAATTTCTTTAAAACCTTAAATTCGTTCACGGGAGGGGACTAATGAACGAATGGCTTAAAAAGGTTTTCGGTAAGATCAAAGAATTATGGTCTAAAGGAAAACCAATACAAAAAGTCATAATAATTGCAATTGCTATACTTATGATTCTTGCTGTTGTTTTAACAGCCGGTATGTCTTCTAAACCTAGTACTGTAAAAGTTTACACAAGTGCAATCACAAACGAAGAACAACTCCAAAAAATTACAGATAGAATTGATCAGGAAAATATCAAGATTTATGTAAATAACGGTATTATCTCTGTTGATGACGAAAAAACTGCAAGAAAGGTTCGTGCAATTCTTGCAAGTGAAAATATTGCAGCTCCAAATCCTTTTGAAGATTATTATCAGAGAGACTGGTCTACAACTGATTCTGATCAGCTTGTAAAATTAAATAAAGCATTGCAGGAAGAATTACGCCAGTATGTTTTGACAGTTGATGGAATTCGTGATGCTTCTGTTATTATTGTAAGACCAGAAAAAACTTTATTTACAGCAGATCAAAAACCTGTTACAGCAGCTGTAAAAATCAGAACAGATTCAAATAGTGATATTTTAACAAATAGACGTAAAATTCAGGGCTTGCAGAGACTTATTTTAGCAGGTGTAGAAGGTCTTACTGAAGAAAACCTTGTGATTACAGACTGGGAAGGTAATCAGTTAAATGATTTTTCTGGAATGGCCGAAAGTGACAGAATTGATTTGATTGCAAAACAGCAAAAATTAATTAATCGTCTGGAAATTCAATATACAGCTTCAATATTGGAATCTTTACAGAATATTTTTACTACAGACAGAATTAGAAATCTTAATGTAAAAATCGACATGGATATGTCTGAAAGAAAAATTAATTCTAAAGAGTATTCTCCAATTTCAATTAAAGTTGATAATCCCGATACTCCTTATGATGATTCAGAATACAGAGATACTTTACCAATTTCATCACAAACTATAACAAAAGAATGGCAGGGAACAGGTTATAATCCGGAAGGTCCTGCAGGAGTTGAAGGTCAAACTCCTCCAACTTATTCAGATATGTCTAATGTTATTGGTAAATCAGTAGAAACTGGTGTAACTCAAAATAACGTAATTAATTCAAAAGAAACATCTGAAATTTATTCTCCAAGTATTGATAAAATTGCCGTTTCTGTGAACGTAGACGGTGTTACAAGGAAAATCCGTGACCCAGAAACTGGTAGATATATAATTGAAGATGGTTCTATAAAAAGAGAGTACATTGCTCCAACTCAGGAAGAACTTGATAGTGTAAAACGAATTATCCAGGGGGCTATTGGTTATAATAGAAACCGTGGTGATTTAGTTGAAGTAACTGCTATAAAAATTGACCGTTTTGCTGAACAGGAAGCAGAAGATGCTGAATATTGGGCAGCAGTTCAAAGACGTAGAACAATTTTACTAGTATTGATTGCAATTGTTGTAGTTCTTGTTGGATTTATCCTCTTCCGTATCATTAGTAAAGAAGTTGAACGTAGAAGACGCGAAAAAGAAGCTAGACTTTTGGCAGAACAACAGGCCGCTCGAGAACGTGCCCTTTGGGAAGCAAAAGACGAAGGCATGGAAGTTACAATGTCTGTTGAAGAAACAAGACGTATGGAGCTGCAGGAAAATGCAGTCAATATGGCAAAGGAACATCCAGAAGATGTTGCAATGCTTATTCGTACTTGGTTAATGGAGGAATAGTATGGCAGATGAAGAATCTTCAAACCCAAAGCCAGTACCAAAACCTGGTCAGTTAACGCCTGCTGGATTATCATCTAAAAAAAACAGTAAGGATTATAAAAGTCTTACAGGACGTCAGAAGGCTGCAATTTTCTTGATTTCTCTTGGACCTGACGTTTCTGCTGAAATCATGAAACACCTTAGGGACGACGAAGTTGAAACTTTGACTTTTGAAATTGCTCGTCAGGAAAAAGTAAATCCTGAATTTAAAGATGCTGTTCTGGAAGAGTTCCAGGAGTTAATGAACGCCCAGAACTTTATTACTACTGGTGGTATTGATTATGCTCGTGAACTTTTGGAAAAATCTCTTGGTTCTCAGAAAGCCATCGATATTATCAACAGACTTACATCAAGTTTGCAGGTTCGTCCATTCGACTTTATTCGTCGTACAGACCCTGCGCATTTGTTAAACTTTATTCAGCAGGAATATCCTCAGACAATTGCTTTGATTTTGGCTTATCTGGAACCTAATAGAGCTGCTATCATTCTTCAGAATTTATCAGAAGATATGCAGGCCGAAGTTTCTAAGCGTCTTGCAACAATGGACCGTACATCTCCTGATGTATTGCGTGAAGTTGAACGCGTATTGGAAAAGAAACTTTCTACCTTGTCTTCTGAAGACTATACTGCTGCCGGTGGTATTGAAGCTATCGTTGAAATTTTGAATCTTGTTGACCGTTCTTCTGAAAAATCTATTATTGAATCTCTGGAAGAAGAGGATCCAGATTTGGCAGAGGAAATCAAGAAACGTATGTTCGTATTCGAAGATATCGTTTTACTGGACGACCGTGGTATTCAGAAAATTATTCGTGATGTTGATCAGCCGGATCTTGCAAAAGCGCTTAAATCAGTTGACCCGGAAGTACAGGACAAAATCTTCCGTAATATGTCAAAACGTTCAGCATCTATGCTTAAAGAAGATATGGAATTCATGGGGCCTGTACGCTTGAAAGACGTTGAAGAAGCACAGCAGAAGATTGTATCTATTATCAGACGTCTTGAAGACAGTGGTGATATTGTAATTGCTCGTTCTGGTGAGGATGAGTTTGTAAACTAATAGTTAAGTTTTATGACTATTAGTTTAGCGAATAATTAAATAGGAAAGTTTATAATGGCAAAAACAGTTTTTAGACCTGGAGAAGCAAAAACAGTTGATGATAAAGTTATGCTTCCTCTTTTTAAAGATTATTCACCCGTAGAAGAAGAAATCGAAGAAATTGAGGAAGAATATACAGGTCCAACAGCTGATGATCTTAGACGAGAAGCTGAAGAATTTAAAAAGAAGTGGGAAGTAGAAAAGCAGAAAATGCTTGAACAAGCCCAGACTCAAGCAGATCAAATTATTAAAAATGCTGAAACTACAGCCTTTGAAGAGGTAAAACATCAGACAGATCAGGCAGCCATTATTAAAACTGATGCAGAAAATCAGGCTCAGCAGATAATTGAAAAGGCAAAAATTGAAGCTGAACAGATAAAAGCAGAAGCCGAAGCTGAAAGAGATAGATTAAAAAGAGATGCTCATACTGAAGGTTTTGATGCAGGTCATGAAGAAGGTTACGAAAAAGGTGTTGCCGAAGTAGATCGCCTTGTTGACCGTATGCACAAGATGATTGAAGCTGTTATGCAGCGTCGTGAAGAAATTTTACAAGATACAGAAAGTCAGATTGTAGAACTTGTAATATTAATTTCTCGTAAAGTTGTTAAGATTTTAAGTGAAAATCAGAAAAATGTTATTATGGCAAATACTGTTGCCGCCCTTAAAAAGGTAAAAGCTCGTGGAAATGTTATTCTTCGTGTAAATATGGAAGATACAAAACTTACCACAGCCCACATTGATGAATTTATTCAGCACGTAGAAAATGTAAAGGGGATTACAGTAATGGAAGATTCAACTGTAGAAAAAGGCGGTTGTATCGTCGAAACTGATTTTGGTGCAATTGATGCAAGAATTTCTAGCCAGCTTACAGAACTTGAAAATAAAATTCTTGAGATTTCCCCTGTTAAGAACATAAAACGTTCTGATTCACTTATTAACGCGGATTAATTAAGTAGAGGTCATTTTTTATGAAATCTTCTTTCCAAGGATCATTTAATTTTACAAAATATCTGGAAACTGTCGTAGATACAGAAACAATAAAGTACACAGGAAAAATAAGGGCTGTTAGAGGACTTGAAATAGAAAGTAATGGTCCACGTTGTGTTATTGGAGAAATGTGTACAATTGTTTTACGAGATGGAAGTCAGATTTTGGCCGAAGTTGTTGGTCTTGATGGAAAGATTGTAAAATTATCTGCTTTTGGCGATACAAAGGGAATTGAAGTTGACTGCGAAGTTGTTGCTTCTGGAAAAACTTTACAGGTTCCTGTTGGAAATAGTCTAATTGGACGTGTAATTGATGCAACTGGTCGTCCATGTGATAAATTAGGAGAACTGATTCCCGAAACTTATTATCCTGCAATTGCCCAAGCTCCAGATCCAATGAAAAAAAAGAGAATTGATAAAAGGATCAAAACAGGAGTTAGAGCAATCGATTCTTTGCTTACAATTGGTAAGGGACAAAGAATTGGTATTTTTGCAGGTTCTGGTGTTGGTAAATCCACATTACTAGGTTCAATTGCAAAAAATTCTTCTGGTGATGTTAATGTTATTGGCCTTATTGGTGAACGTGGACGCGAAGTTCTTGATTTTATAGAAAATGATTTGGGGAAGGATGGACTTGCTAAATCTGTAGTAGTAGTAGCAACTGGCGATAAACCTGCTATTTGTCGTGTTAGAGCTGCATACGTTTGTACTGCTATTGCGGAATATTTTAGAGACAAGGGAAAAGATGTTGTTTTAATGATTGATAATGTAACTCGATTTGCAAAAGCTCAGCAGGAAATTGGAACTTCTACAGGAGAATTGCCAATTCACGGAGGATATCCTCCTTCTGTATTTGATATGCTTCCAAAACTTATGGAAAGAACTGGTACAAATGATAAAGGTTCAATAACCGCTTTATATAATGTCCTTGTAGATGGTGATGACATGAATGAACCTATTACAGATGCTGTAAGAGGTATTTTAGATGGTCATATTGTTCTTAGCAGAAAATTAGCAGAAGCTTATCATTATCCAGCAATAGATGTTCTTGCTTCTATCAGCCGTCTTTCTAATAGAGTAAATGGCCCTGTAACTAAAAAGGCTATTGCAAAAGTTAGAACTTTAATGGCAACCTACCAGCAGAATGCAACAATGATTACAACTGGTATTTATCAAAAAGGTTCTTCTCCTGCAATTGATATTGCTATTGAAAAACATGAGATTATTGAAGATTTTTTAAAACAAGATATAGGTGAAACAAGCAGTATTGAAGATACATTAAAACAATTATCGCAGATAGCAGAAATTGAAATACCTGAAGAAGAATTTGCAGAAGACGCTGCAAGTGTAAAAATTTCCCAAGAAGAAAATAAAGAATCTGAAACTCAGTCATAATCACTTGTATAAGGTAAAAAATTGAAAAAGTTTAATTTTGAACTTGAAGAAGTACTGGAAGTCCGCAATTTTGAACAAAAACAGGCCGAAGCTGAAGTTGCTAAATGCCTGAATGTAGAAAATCAGATAAATGAAAATTTAAAAAAAATTGCACAGCAATATGTTGCCGTAAAAACACTGATGAAAGGTTCTAAAAATTTTGATGATATAAGAAGTCAAAGTCAGTTTAATAATCTGGTAGCTTTTCAAAAAGAAAATCTTCTAAAAGAATTAGCCCAGGCCCAGATTGAAACCCAAAAGAAAAGAGAAATTTTAAAGGAATGTATGAAAAAAACACAGGCCTTAGAAAAAATGAAAGAAATCAAATTTAATGAGTATAAAGAAGAAATTAAAAAAACTGAAAATAAAAGAATTGAAGAAATTTCGTCCATCAAAATCAACAGTCAGAATATATAAAAAAAGCCTTCTTTAATTTTGTAAACCGCAAGTTGTTTCAACAACTGAGGATTTACAAAACGTTCGCACAAGCGAACATGTAAATAAACAGAGTTTTGTGAAAAACTCGAGACTTAAAATAGATGGCGAAATTTAAGCCATCTATTTAAAACCTTCTTTAATTTTGTAAACCGCAAGTTGTTTCAACAACTGAGGATTTAC
>CAMGTC010000091.1 GCA_946061765.1 uncultured Treponema sp. | reverse complement strand
TTGAATCACGCAACCGTGACTGGGAGCCAAAAAATCGGATTTTTGTTTATAATGCCTTTGCCCTGTAAAATCCTTCTTGTTATTTATATACAAAAGCAATAAAATAGTATCATTAAACTTTTTTAATATAATTAAATTCTGACTTCAAAAGAATTATAAGAGCTTTTCTTTTGAATGCTCGCCTGGAATATCAGGGAAATTGCAGTTTTTAATTAAGGTGGTTTTATGATTACTCTCAAATTTGGCGGCACATCTATGGCCAACGCCCGCCGTATTCTGGCTTCTTCCGAAATTATTATCAATCGTGCAAAAGAAGATCGTGTTAGTGTGATTGTTAGTGCTGTTGCAGGCGTTTCTAATAATCTTCAGTCTGCTATTGATGCAACAACCAATGGCATTAGCGGCGCAAATTATGTTAGTGATTTACGTAATATCCACAGTGAAATTTGTTCAGAATTACAGTCAAAACTTCCTGGCTTTGATGCAGAAAAAGTTATGGCCAAAATTGAACCAAATTTTGTAGAATTAGATAAACTTCTTGCAGGATGTGTATCTTTTGGAGAATGTCCTGATACTGTTCATTGTCGTATTATGGGTATGGGTGAACTTTTATCCGCTCCAATTATGGATGCTGTTCTTCTTGCTAAAAATCAGTCTGTAATCTTATTAGATTCAAGAAAATTCGTATTTACAAACGGAAAACAAAAAGAAGGTGAGGCTGATTACGCACTTTGTAACGAAGCCTGTGCTCCTTTCCGTGATGGTGCAAGTCCATCTCAAACTCGTATACTTCTTTTCCCAGGATTTATTTGTTCTTGGAAAGCAAGTTCAGATAAAAAGCCTGTAATGGGACTTTTAGGCCGCAATGGTTCAGATTTTTCTGCTGCAATTATTGGCGCTAGTTTACGCGTAAAACGTGTTGAATTCTGGACAGATGTTGATGGCGTTTACACAGCAGATCCTCGTGTTGTAAAAGATGCAATTCTGGTTGATGATATGTCTTATGAAGAATCAATGGAACTTTCTTTTTTTGGTTCTAAAGTTCTTCATCCAAAAACAATTGCACCACTTCAGGCAAAGGGAATAGAAGCCTGGAGTTTGAACTCTCACAATCCTTCTGCTCGCGGAACAAGAATTGGTAAAGGGCCATTCGAAAGCCGCGGAAAATCAAGTATTTGTGGTATTTCTTCATTAAAACACATTTCAATGATTTCAGTTGGCGGTTCTTTAATGAGAGGCCGCTCTGGTATGGCAAGTAAAATCTTCTCAGCTGTTTCTTCGGCAGGAGTTTCTATTCTTCTTATTACTCAATCTTCATCAGAATATACAATTTCTTTCTGTGTTCGTGATGATGAAGCTTCCAGAGTAAAAGATGCTTTAAATGCAAAATTTGAACTTGAAATTCGCGAAAAATTAATTGATGAGATTGAAGTTCATAATGATTATGCAATTGTTTCTGTGGTTGGAGATGGCATGATTCAGAACCGTGGAGTTGCCTCTAAGTTCTTTAATGCTCTTTCTTCACAGGATATCAATATTGCCGCTATTGCTCAGGGCTCTTCTGAACGTTGTATTTCTGCAGTTATCAAGGGTGAATTTGCTGATACTGCAGTTCGCGCTGTTCATCAGTTCTTCTTCCACACAGCTCAGACAATCGAAGTATTTGCATTTGGTGCCGGTACAATTGGCGGAACAATGATTGATCAGATTCGCGACCAGAGAGAAAAACTTCTTAAAGAAAATGTTGATATTAAGGTTCTGGCAATTACAACAATTGATGGAATGATTCTTAAGGAAGATGGAATTGATCTTTCTAACTGGCGTGATCAGATGAAAAAGCCAGATTTCCCATTTGGACCACAGAATGTTGATGATATCATTAAGTTCGTAAAAGAAAAGAAACCTTTGAATCCTGTATTTGTTGATTGTACTGCTTCTTACGATTTACCAGAGCGTTATCTTGATATTTTGAATGCAGGAATGTCTATTGCAACACCAAATAAACGTGCCAACTCAATGGATATTAATTTCTACCACGAACTTCGTAGAACAGCTAACAAAATGCATCGCCGCTTCCTTTATGAAACAAACGTAGGGGCTGGACTTCCAATCATCGATACTTTGCAAAACCTTTACAAATCTGGTGATAAACTTGAAAGCTTCAACGGAATTATGTCAGGTTCTTTATCTTACATTTTTGGTAAGCTTGATGAAGGCCTTCCATTTAGTAAGGCTGTTCTTGAAGCAAAAGAACTTCGCTATACAGAACCAGATCCTCGCGATGACCTTGAAGGAAAAGATGTTGCACGTAAGGCTTTGATTATTGCCCGTGAATCTGGATACGATATTGAACTTACTGATATTGAAATGGTTCCTCTTTTCCCTAAATCATTTGATCCAAGTGGAAGCGTGGAAGAATTCCTTAAAAAACTTCCAGAAGTTGATGATTACTTTGCAAAGAAAATGGCAGAACTTAAAAAACAGAATAAAGTTTTGCGCATGGGTGCTTCAATTAAAGATGGAAAAGTTTCTGTTGGCCTTCTTGAAGTTGGACCTGAAGATCCATTGTATGGAGTGCGCGGTGGTGAAAATGCCTTTGTATTCTATACAGAACGCTATCAGCCAATTCCTTTGACTGTTCGCGGATATGGTGCAGGTGCTGGAGTAACAGCTGCCGGTGTATTTGGTGATATTTTGAGAACTGTTTCTTTTAATCCTGAGAGATAATTTTTAGGAGAAAAATATATGCATAGATTTGTATTAAGTGTGTTAGTAGAAAATAAAGCCGGTGTTTTAAGTAGAGTTTCTGGACTTTTTAGCCGCAGGGGATACAATATTGATTCCCTTACAGTTTGCGAAACTTCAAATCCAGATAATTCCAGAATGACAATTGTTGTTCGCGGCGATGAATATATTTTAGAACAGATTCAAAAACAGCTGGCAAAATTAATTGAAGTAATTACAATCGAAAAGTGCGAAAGAGATACTTCTTGTCAGAGGGAATTAGCACTGATTAAAGTAAAGGCTGAGGGTGCAAAAAGAAGTGCAATTATTGAAATTTGTGAAATTTTCAGAGCCCATATTGTTGATGTTGGCATTGAATCTTTAGTTGTAGAGGCAACCGGAAGTGAAGATAAGATTGCAAGTCTTATAAGACTTTTGGAACCTTATGGAATCCTTGAGTATGTAAAAACTGGTCTTACAGCTCTTGATAGGGGAAGTAAGGTTTTATCCTAATTTTTAATCTTTTTCCACTCAGAAGTTACAAGCCAAAAGTTTTTAACTTCTGAGTGACATTCTTCACGATAATTTTCGCTGAAGCCAATTCTAAAAATATTAATCTTTTGTGGCAAATCTTTTACACATTCCAAAAATTGCTTATCTTCAAGTTCATCTGTTGAATTAATAAATCCTACAATTGGTAAATCTTTTCTATATTCTTTATTTTTATATTTAATTAAAAATTGTAAATCTATTGATTTTTCTTTTGTTTTTATCCCCAAAATTTTGATTTCCTGGATATTTTCTTTGATTTTTTTTATTCCTTCTTCCAAAGTTATATTTTCTGAAAAAAAATCAAGGCAAATCCATAATGGAAAAGACTGAAAGGGAAGGTATTTTTTACAATTGATATTTGAGATTATTTTTTTTTGAGTTTTTATAATTTGTAATTCTATTTCTTTGTGGGGAATTAGAAGAAACATGTTCAAAGTATAGTTTTTTTTATTGAAAAAATATACTATTTGAAATATGAAAAAAATTAATTTTGCAGATTTATCAAAAGAAAAAAAACTAATTTGTATATTATCTTCTTTTATTCTTGTAATTTTATTGTTTTTATTAATATTTTCATTTGTAACAAGAAAGCGTTCTTCTCTAAAAATTCAATCAGCTCTAGATAATGCAAGTTATCCTCTTATAGCTCTAAATTCTTGCGGAAAAAGAGCTGCAATAAAAAAAGCACAGACAGCAAATTTTAAATTTACAAAAGAAGCAAGAACTTTATTTTTAAAATCATTGCAGGAAGAGGGAACTTCAGCCTTAGTAGTTAGAATTAATTTAAAAGATAACAATCTTACTTCCGATAGTAATTTATTACGCTTTGGTTTTTTGTATAAAAATGATTTTACTTCTGCTGGAAAACTTATAAAACAAAAATATCCTCTTAATAATAAAATTGAAATTCAGGCAGGAGAAAGTGATTTTACAGGACTTTTAGATATTTCTTTTGCTCTTCCAAAAAATAAAGATGAAGAACTTCCTTTAGGCTTTTACATTTATTCAGATGCAAAGTGCGAAATTGTTTCTGCCTGCATTTCTCCAGCTTTAATTGGTTTTGATAAATCATATCAGGTTCCATTTTACGGTTTTGCATATAACGGCGGAAAAATTGATTTTTCCAATAATTCCTTTAATTTTGCCGGAAGCCAGATGGTTTTTCCAAGTGAAAATTCCAGAACAGGTCAATTACCTCAGTTTGTGGTTAGATTTTCTGATAATAAGGATTATAAATCTACATTTGATAATGATGTAAAAATTGAAATTAATTTTGGCGGCGAAAAATATTTTCTTTCAAATGTAAAAGGAACAGATAAAATAATTATTCCTGCCGGTGGATTAAAAAATCCTTTTGGCAGGGTAGAAATAATTAACAATAAAGATTTGATTACTTCAATTTTTTTAGAAAATGTAAAAGTAAGTCCTTATAAAAATCATCCCCTAAAAGCAATTCAGACTGATCCTGGTCTGATTTTAAATTACAAGCAGTCAAACTGGAGAGACAATAATTACGAAATTTTTGGTTGGGATAGATTTCCAGGAATTATTTTTTTTGATAATGCAAATCACCAGATTCAGGATAGATTTTTTGCCCGCCTTGCATTTTATGTTGAAAAAGAAGGTTACAGGGGCACATTAGTTACAAATGATTTTTTATATGGTAAACATGCTTACAATGCCCACGATTATTCTTCTGAATCTTTAACAAAATTTTTTAATGAAGCTGTAAAACAAAATTTTACTTTAAACGAAGAAGAATATCTTTTGCGCGATATTTTAATCGAAAACGGTTTAATGAAAAAAGATGGGCAGTATTATCAGGCTTTGGAGGGGGGCCTTGTTTCTATTTCCCGAGAAACTCCTGAGTGGAGCCGCATAAATCTTTTGGCCCACGAAAGCTGGCATACAATTTTCTTTAAGGACGAAGAATTTAGAAATTTTGTAACTGCTGTTTATTTTACCTTTGACGAAAAATCCAGGCTTTTCCTTTTAGACTTTTTTAAGAGTCAGCCTTCTTTAGGATATGACCAGACAGATGATTATTTAATTCACAATGAATTTATGGCTTATATAATGCAAAATCAACTTAAAAATGTTTCAAAATTCTTTTTGGGACTTGCAAACTGGAATACTGTAAATGAATTTACTCCAGAACTTGCTGCTTATATCAGGCAAAGTAAAGCACTTGGTTTTGAAGATGCAGCAATTGCCCTCAATGACTTTGTATTTGATAAATACGGAATCAGAGGGGGAATTGTTAGTCTTGTAAACCGCTAATTGTGATTATAATTTTCTGTAAAATTATTAAAGGCTTTTACGGCTTCCAGAGTAGTTGGAGGTCCGTGGCCAGGCATTAAAATAGTTATTTCCTGCTGAGAAAATATTTTTTGTTCTATATTTGAACGTAAAATAAAATCAGAATAACTTGAGTTTGTAGAACCAATAAAACCTGCCGAAAGAACATCACCTGTAAAAAGAATATCGCCAATTCCGTATACCATACTATCTGCTGTATGACCAGGTACTGACATATAATGAACATACATACTGGCAATTTTTATTTTTCCGTCCCCGCTAAGAACTGTAGTGTCATTTTTAGCAACATCCCAGTCGGCGGCATAAATCTTGGGTGAATAAATTTTTTGTAAAGTCTTTAACCCGTGAACATGACTTCCGTGATTATGTGTAATTAATACTGCAGATAGTTTTAAATTATGATCTTCAATTTGAGAAATAATTTCTTCTGTCATTTTTCCAGGGTCGATGATAATTGCTTCGGAAGTTTCTTCGTTTACTACAAGATAACAGTTTGAAAAACCGCCTAAATTTAAGTGGAAATAAACTTTCATTGTAATACCCCGTCTACAATTGAATTTCCGAATGGGGAATTTTCATTAGATAAATTATCTTCACTTGATTCACCAAAAACGGCTTCTCTTGTATTAGACATTTTAAAAGAAACGTTTTGAGTATTTGTTCCTATAAACTGAGTCTTTTTTAAATTGCAGTTTCTAAATGATGTGTCTATAAGATTTGCAAAACAAATTCTGGAATTAAATAAATCTGAATCATCAAAAGAGGACTGAAAAGCAATAATTCCGTTAAAATTATCCTGAATCATATCGCTGGAAGTAAAAAGGGTGTGTGAAAATGTACAGCCAGAAAAAGATGTAAATATTGTGTTGTTCTTTATAAAATTGCAGTCGTTAAATACAGCATAATCAAAGAGACAAAGTTTAAACTTTACATTTTGAGAATGAATATTCTGAAAAGTACAGTGGGTAAAATTACAGCCGTAAAACTGTTTATTAGAAAAGTCTATGCCTTTTAAAATAAGACCACAGGCGTTTAATCCTACAATGATTTCATTATCGTTGATGTACTTGTAAATTTCATTTTTTGCATTTCCCGGGTCAGGTATGTGGTCCAGACAGTAACCCTTTGCTTCTATTAGTTTTCCGTTTTTATCAAAAGATGATAGAGCAAGATTTCTGCAGTAATGAACCATGCAAATATTTTGTGTAAACATATAATTCTATTATAAAAAAAATATTTACATTTGTAAAATTGTTATAGGAATTTTTAAAAAAATAGTAAGGTTGTTAAAATCTTTTGATAATAGTAAAATAAATTATGATTTGCTGGAAGTGTCGCAAAGAAATTTTAATAGAAAAGCCTGTTAGAGGTGATGAATGTCCTCTGTGCCATGCAGATTTACATGTTTGCAGGGCCTGTGAATTTTATGAAAATGGGGCTCATAACAATTGCCGTGAATCTTCTGCGGATATGGTAAATGATAAAGAGCGTGCAAATTTTTGTGATTACTTTAGGGTAAAAAATCCTACAGAAATTACTGACAAGAACACAAAATCTGCGGCTGCTGCTTTATTTAGACTTGAATCTTCTACAAGTTCTGGACAATCAAAATCAGATAAAGCTCGTGATGTTTTTAACTCACTTTTTTCTTAGGCAATTAAGGTAAAATATGACAGACTTTGTTTTTATAGATTCCTGTGTTGGCGAAGGAGTTTTCCAAGAAAACTTGAGAAGTCGACTCTGTAGGACTGATTTTGTATTTATAGATTCTGGTGTTGGCGGCATTCCCTATATGACAACTTTATTACAGCGAGCCCCTGAAACAAGCTGTATTTATGTTGCCGATGCTGCTAATTTTCCTTATGGCGAGAAATCTCATAAAATGGTTGTGGAATGTGTATGCTCTCTTGTAGAAAAAATATGCCTACGTTTTAATCCACATGTTATAGTTGTTGCCTGTAATACCATGAGTGTAAATGCCCTTATAGATTTACGTTCCCGTTTTCCTCAGGTGAACTTTGTAGGAACTGTCCCTGCTATTAAACTTGCTGCCAGCCTTTCTAAAAAGCGGCGGATTGGACTTCTTGCAACTCATGCAACCTGTCAAAATCCTTATAACATCGAATTAAAAAATAAATTTGCTTCTGACTGTGTTATTGTAAACCGTGCAGATCCAGATTTAATATCGTTTATTGAGCACAATGCTTTTACCGCAAGCCGGGCTCTGTGTCTGGATGCTGTAAAACCAGCCGTAGATTTTTTTAGCAGTAAGAATGTGGATGTAATAATTCTTGGATGTACTCATTTTTTGAATATTACAGATATTTTTGAAGAAGCGTGCGGAAAAGATATAAAAGTGGTAGATTCTATTGACGGCGTTGTGAGGCACTCTCTTGATGTGAGAGGTCTGCAAGAGGAGAGTGGCACTGAGATTTCAAAAAAAACTTTCACTCCTCAATTATATACCACAGGTTTTACAGACGATTTAGAAAAAGCCCAGTACAATACTCTCTGTAAAAAATTTAAAATCCAATTTATGGGATTACTTTCCTAGTTCGAATTATAATTTGTAATGCATAAAATTGATTTTTATAATCACATTTGCATTATGAAAATACTACCAGTCAGAAAGCGACTGTCAAAACCGCTACCGCCTGCCTGACGGCAGTCAGGGCGTTGCTACATGCGCAAGTCGGCAAGGAAACTACCATTTCCGACTTGCGAATGTTTTTGCCAGCCTCTTTCTTCCTTCCCATATTTTCATACTTAAACAATTTTTTTTGTAAAATCAATTTTATGTTTAATTATCAAAAAACTCGAATTTCGGGCTACTTAAAAAGAAGCATTTGTAAAGATGATAGAAAAAGTGTTAAATAATAAATAATAAGAAAAGAAGAATTTATAACATTAAAAAAGCCTTTAAAAATCTTGATTGATGACATGGTTTGGAAAAATTAGTATAATATTCAAAAATTGCGGGGCGTTACGGGGCGGCTAGTCCCGTTAGAAGGGGTAGAGAGCAATAACGCGAAGCGTTAGTGCGAACGCAGGGGGAGACTTCCCCCTCCTTATCTCCCAATTTCCCCAAAGAGGATGTATATGAAAAAGATTATTTCCGGTAAAGTTCGCGAGGTTTATGACCTTGAAGATGGACGCATGGTAATTGTTACAACTGACAGAATTTCAGCTTTTGATGTTATTTTGCCAACAATGATTACAGATAAGGGTAAAGTTTTAAATGCCCTTGCTAACTTCTGGTTTGATTACACTAAGGATATTGTAAAAAATCACATGATTTCTACTGATTTGAAAGATATGCCTGCAGATTTCCAGAAACCGGAATTTGAAGGACGTACAATTCTTGTAAAGAAACTTAAAATGATTCCTTACGAAGTAATTGTTCGCGGATATATGTTTGGTTCTATGTACGAAGCTTATAAGAAGGGGGAGCCTTTCCTTGGTCATAAGTTTGATAAAGAATATCAGCAGGCTGAAAAACTGGACGAACCAATTGTTACTCCTTCTACAAAGGCTGCTGAAGGTCATGATATCAACGTTACTTTGCAGTATATGAAGGATGATCTTGGCCAAGAGCTTGGAAGTAAAATTGAAAAGGCTGCTCTTGCAATTTATAAAAAGTGCTATGAACATGCTTATAAAAATGGAATTATTATTGCCGATACAAAATTTGAATTTGGTTTAGACGAAAAGGGTGAACTTGTTCTTGCTGATGAAGTTCTTACTCCAGATTCAAGCCGTTTCTGGGATTTATCAAAGTATAAGGTTGGAGGAAGTCCTGCCAGCTATGATAAACAGTTTGTACGTGACTGGTTAAAAGATAATAATCTTGCAGGAGATCCTAATATTAAAGAAATTCCTGCTGAAGTTGTTGAAAAAACTTCTGCAATTTATAAAGAGTGCCTAAAACGTATTTGTAATAAATAATGAATTTTTAACAAAATAAAATTGTCATTATCAAGTATTTATATTATACTTATTAGCATATCATTTATAAGGAGATATAAAAAATGAAAAAATTTTTAGTAGTTACTACTGCAGCTATTGCACTTGTACTTACATCTTATGC
>CAMGTC010000090.1 GCA_946061765.1 uncultured Treponema sp. | reverse complement strand
CAGACTGCTGAACACTGTAATTTTCCAGTTCACAGCAGGGAGCTATATCACAAATATCTTTCATGTCGGCAAGGTAAACTAAAACCATGCTTTTATCAAAAAACTCTTTGCTTACTTCTATCGCCTTTGAATACTCGCTCGGATTTGTGAAGAAATTTGAAAAAATGTAATATGTGGTAGGTAAATCTGAATCATAAAATGTTACACCGGTTCTATTTGTATTTTTATTATCTGACATAATCAGACACAGAATGCAACCATCGTCATCGCTGAGTTCTACTAATTCAAAAGTCTGACCATACACGCCGGTACGATAAAGTGTTTTTGTTTGGAAATCTTGTGCAGAAACCGAAATGGAAAAAACAAATGTGAGTAGTACACTTATAATTATTTTTAAGTTTCTCATTTTCAAATCTCTTTTATCTCACAATCATATCCATACCAGTTTGTTACATTGCATTTCTTATCAACTGAAGCAATAATGACTTGAATACCATAGCCTGTTTGAATTCGTGCAACATAAACATCACCATCTTCTAAATCCCATGAATCTAATTCACTTATTAATATAAATTTTTCTGCTTTTGATAATTTTCCATGTATGGATTTAATATTATAAACGCCTTCATTTGTTATGTATTTTTTTAAATATTCTGAGAAAGAATCAGGATTAATTTCTTTTAGAGTCCCTATGTAATAGGATTTTGCCAATCCCGAATAACCGTTTTTGTAGTCTGTATAACGATGCCATCCACCAGCAGCAACCCAGTCAAATGCAAAAACAGAACAAATTGAGAACATTACTAACAAAGTGCTTAAAATAATTTTCTTTTTCATATCTGTAAATATCCTTCTTGTATTTTCAATTCTTTCTATAAGAAATACGGGTGAACAACTTCGAATTTTCAATCATTTTAGATAATTCCTCTTTATTTAAGATAAAATATTCGTCTGTTTCATAATTTGGTGCAATTATTGAAATCATTCTTTTTATTTTGTTCTGGTTTTCTTTTTCTAGTTTTACGGCTCTGAAAAATCGAATTTTCTTTCCATTTTCGCCAGTTGTTCCTTTGAAAAATAAAGGTATAGACTTTACAAAGAATTGTTTTATTCTTTTTGGTATATGTTTTACGAGAGTAATTATAACAATTATTGCCGTACTGAATGCCGTTATTGTTTCAAAAATTGTTTTTAGATTTTCTATAAATGGCATTTTTTCACCTTATTTGTTGCAAAAATAAAAAAACTAATATTTTAAATCTTAATTCAAATAAACTTTACCAATAGACCACCATGTATAATCCCAGGTATGACCGTTGTTATAAACTCGGTTTATTCTGACTACAATTTTTAAAATTCTCATAGGTGTTGTAGAAATTTCACCAATTTGAACTGTATATACGTCTCCCTTTTCGAGTCTATATTCTGACAAAGCATCATCTAGTAAATTTTTTTCATTATTTGTAAGTTTTTCGATTTTGTAGACAGTTCTCCCCTCACTATTATTTGTTCTTATCCATTCATTCTTTAATCTAGTTATGGAAGAATCCAAATCTATTTCATAATCTTTTCCTGCATATTCGGCTCCTGATATATCTCCATATGCAAATACAGAAGTTACAGTAAACAGTATTATAAATAAAAAAAGTATTTTCTTCTTCATTTTTCATCTCCAGCATCAAAGCATCCATAAAATTCAAGAAATAATTTCAAGGCCTTTAGATTGCTGCCTTTACTTTGCTTCCCATATTCGGCTTCACTTCCGTTTGGCTCATATTTTTTCAATATATCAAAAATATGTTCTCCAAAATCATCCCAATTGTCGTAGCCTTCTCTTTTGCAAATTCTATCAATACGATTAGGATAATCATAAGTCGTACTCGGATTGCCGCTTTTTGATTCCTCTGAATAGTCTTTGTCATGTAAATATTTGTTATATGCACGCCAAGCAATTGTTTTGTCCATATCTACACCCCAATTTTGACTTTTGTGTATAGCAATATTGATGTTGCTATTTTCAATTACAACATTGCTGTTGGATAATCGTCAATATTTGCTATCAGCAATAATATAGAAAAAATGAATGAAATAACGAGTATACTTGGTAACAACATCATGGAACTTCGCATAAGGCTGGATGGACGCAGGAAAAACTTGCGGAAAAGGCAGGCATTTCAGTTCCTTTTATGACGCAGATTGAACTGGCAAGAAAATCAGCCTCGCTTGAAGTTGTCCAAAATATCGCTACTGCCCTTGGTGTTTCCTATGAAAGGCTTTTTAAAACTGAACAGGCTAAAGAAACCGATACAAACTATGCAATTCATCTTTTGGAACAAGATTTGATAAAATCGATTACAGAAATTGTGCAGGACATTTTTGACAAAGTAGATTTATAGCTTGAATTTACACATATTTTTTTTGACATTGTATTTGACACATTTATTCTTTTGTTTTATATTGGTATTGAAATATTGTGGTATAAAAGGATTGTTGGGTAATGAACAATAGTTTGGCGGCATCTGTTTTTATTATGAGGTTAAAGAAACTGATTGATAAGAACAAATTATATTTCAAACCTCGAAACAGGCAGAAGACTATGCAGTTTTTGTTTGATGAAGGTTTGAGCGTAAAAGATGTTATGGACTATGTAAAAAATCTGACGCCTGAAGATTTCTACTGCGGGCCTACGGAAGATGATAATGGAAGTGCCGGTGATGTAATGGTGTTCTTCAAGCCATACAAAGACACGAAGTTGTACATCAAGTTGAAAATTTGGTGTGATGCCGCAGGTGATGCAGGGGTAGTAATGTCGTTCCATAAGGAGGGTCAATATGATTAGTAAATTATCTTGTCCAGACTGTGAAAAGGTTGTTGAAGTATCTGAAATCAAAAAGGAAACAAATGTTGTTATTAATGGAAAAAATGTTTCTTTCCTCGCACCTATGTATAAATGCTCTGTGTGTGGATGCGAATTTCAGACGATGGAACAACTAGAAGAATCCTTAAAACTCGGGAAGTCGGCTGCAGAAAAACAGTCTGACGAGCTGACTCCCGAAAAGATAATTTCCATCCGCGAAAAATACAATGCCAGCCAGAAAGCTTTTGCTATAATTCTTGGAATGGGTGAATTGACAATTAACAAATATGAACAGGGGGAAAAACCTAGTTCTTCGAACAGGATGCTGCTTCTTCTTTCTGAAGATCCGGCTTGTTTTTATAAAATGTATGAAATCAATAAATACAAAATAGGAGCTCTCCAAAAAGAAAAAATTGAACATTCTGCTGTTTTGCAGAGGTTTATGTAAAATAGAAGACCGTCCGAGAAATTTTCGGGCGGTCTTCTATTTTACAGGTGGTTTCGATACAACCGGGGCGTTCGCGTGCGGTCACTCAACCATCTCGTCATCCTGAACCCTTCGCAGCATAGCTGCTTGGAGACTCGTTCAAAATGCTCCACAGGAGCATTTTGACAGCTTACGCCGTCACTCCCTATGTTTCAGGATCTATTTTTAGCAAACTTCGCAGTTGTCAGCCTTGTTTGTTGTAACTGACTTTCCAGCAGCCATTGCCTTCTTTCCGGCGATTGTGAAAGTTTTTCCACTTATGCGGTATTCAATTTTACAGAAGTGGTCGATGTCGATTTTTGCAGGTTTTTCACCTGTGTATTCGTTGCCTTCAATCTGGATGATGGTTCCTGGAGCTGCCCATGGAGCAGTGAGGAGTTCAACTTTTTCTTTACCGTCTTCTGTGTAGTCGCAGGCAAGGAGCATTCCGCGGCTTTCTATGCCCTTCATCTTTCTTGGAGCGAGGTTAGCAGCGATAATTACGTGCTGGCCGAGAAGTTCATCTTCTGTAAGGTATGGGCGAAGTCCGCTCTGAATAATGCGTTCTGTGCCTGTGCCATCATCCAAAGTTTCGATATAAAGCTTGTCGCCCTGTGGGTTAGTTTCTACCTTTGTGATTTTTGCAACGCGGAGCTCAATGTGCTCGTTGAAGTACTTAACAGGGTTTGTTTCAGCTTCAGATTTCTGATTGTTTCTGGCTGTGGCGTTTGCTGCTGGTTCCTTAGCTTTCTTGTCCTTTGTTTTTTCTGCTTCTGTTTTTGTATCAGCTGTAGCCATTAAAGTTTCAAGGTCTAATTCACCGGCTGCACATGGAGTTGTAATTCCCCAGTTTTCCAAAACCTGTGGATGAACTTCACCAAATACACCTGCTGGCTGTCCGTTTACAATAAGTTCAGCCTGACGTCCTGGAATAAAGCGTGGATCATTTGATTCAACAACTTTGTATTCGTGGTCAAGGAAGTAAACCAAAGAAGAAACTTCTGAAGCCAAACTATTAAAGTTAGCATCTGCAGAAGCTGTCATAAATCCAATGTGCTGGCGTGTGATTGTTCCAGTGTTTTCATCATCTTTAAGATATGCAACTTTACCAATTTCAAAGATTTTATGTGGGTACATTGCATTTGCAGAACCAGATTCTGCACGACAGAGTGATGAAAGGATTTCTGGACGAATGAACTGATAGTTTTCGCTCATTGGGTTTGCAATTTCAATAACCTTTGAACCATCAATCATCATATTGTCGATGTAGTCTTTCTTTGAACCAACATAGTTGAAAATCATTTCCTGGTAACCGAGTCCAACCATCAAAGTTTTAGCTTTACGGCTGAATTCTGTAAGAGGAAGAAGACGTCCAATTGTAAAATCCTGAGGTGTTCTTGGTTCAAATGCGGCAACGTTACAGCCAATCATAACATCTTCAATAATATCTACTTCGTGGAGGAAGTCGTTTCTGTATGGAGCTGGAGAAAGTGTAATTTCTTCGCCCTTAACTTCAATTGTATTTCCCATGCGAATTAAAGCATCTTCAACTTTTTTCATATCAAAATCTGAACCTAAAAGTTTGTTGATTGCTTTAAGAGTTGTTTTTGTTTTTGGCTGGAAATAGTATGGAGCCATGATATCTTTTCCAAGTCCTGTATCATAAGGATGTTTTACAAGAATTGGTTTGATTGAGTACCCCTGATCAGCAAAGTCGCAGGCAACAATGTTTGCAGAAAGTAAAAGGCTTTCAATGTTGTCACCAGTAAGTTCAACCATAAGATCTTTATCGCCAACCTGAACGGCACCAAGGCTTGCAGAGTTGATAACTGGAGCCATAGAAAGAACTTCATTATTATCATCTGTAAGAAGTGGGAATTTTTTCAAATCCTGAATAATCCAGCCGAAATCTTTTCCTTTTGGATGGTCTGTAAGAATCTGGCGGCATGTCATTGGAGAATCACACTGGAGAGGTACAAAACTTGTCTTATCTGGATCTACAGCCTTATAGTGAGCTGGGAATTTGATTAAATCTGAACGGTAAACGCCCATAGAAATTGTCTTACGCTTACGTCCAAAGTTCCAGCAGAGTTTTTCCTGTGTCTGGATAATATCCTTAAGCATGGCATCATCAATTGGTTTTCCTGCAATCATGAATGCAACCATGTATGGACGAATGTCTTTAAGTTCTGGATCAACTGTGATTGTACGTCCTTCGTAATCATTGTTACCAAAGTTAGACATAAGTTTCATGTAATCAACAGTCTTTCCACCTTCGTGAAGTTTAATCTGGCGGGCAACACCGTTTGTAGACCAAAGATCAGGACGGTTTGTATCATTTAATTCGATTTTTACTACGCGTTCGTTTTCTGGCAGACTTGTATCAGGCTTTTCATCAAGTTCAGCCTTTGCGCAAGGAAGTAGGTCTTCCAATGCATCATAAGTGTATTTTTTTCCAATAGCTTCAAAAAAGAGTTTTTCGTTACATTCAATTTTTGGCATTTTTTTTCCTCTAAAATTTTAATATGTAATTATAGTTTTTTATGGGGATAAATTCAATTCTCTTCATATATTAGAGGTCTGTCCCCTTTGGAATTTCAGAGAACTGTCCCCACAGTTATGTTTAGAATTTGAGGGGTTTGTCCCCCCTGTAAATAAGAAGTCTGTCCCCATACTTTAGGGGTCAGTCCCCACACTTAATTTTTTAATTTATAGAGGTCTGTCCCCTCACTTTAGACGAAACTTATTGCTCTGGCAGTTCCATGGCCTAAATAATTACGGTTAGATTTTTACATGATTAACCGAATCTCTTTGGGTTAGATTTTTACGTGATACAATACGTTCTCTTCAAATATTAGGGGTCTGTCCCCATACTTTACGAAATAATAATACTTTTTAGAACGGCTACTAATTAAGTATGATTAATTTTCCAGAAAGTGATTTTGCAGAAGTTTATAATAATGTAAGTCTTAATGAGACAACTGCCCATCAACTGAGAATTTCACTACAAAGACTGTTTGATAATGACTACGCAAGTTTTGAACAAAATGGTGTTGGTAAGGCAAGAAAGAAAGGTAAAGTTGAGCGAAACATAAAGTTTGAAAGGGACCGTGAAGGAAATCCAATTCCGTTAGGGCGTTATTGCTTACAAAGCAATGATGGTCAACGTATGCCTTTTTCTAAGGCAGAATTTAGACGGGAGTTCGAGTTTAATGAACTCCCTCAATTAGATGCAAAAGTGGTGGGGATGGACTGTTGTGATGCCTATTTGGAATCTTATGACGATGATGAGTGGATTTTATCTAACAAAGACCACCTTTAGAATTAAGTTTTTCAAGCCCAAAGAGCTCACTTAGTCTATGGGCTTCTTCTTTCGTTTCTTCGTCCCAATACGTAAATTGGGCTTTTGGGTATTTTTCCAAATACAACCTTAGTTCATCATCTGAAAAAAGCCATCCTTCTTTTCGTTCGTTATTATAATCCTTAGGTTCGACGAAAGGGTTTACAGTTATCAAACTATTATTTTCACCGGTTGTAAGATACATAATTTTTTTCATACTATCCCCTATTTCTACCTTAGGGTATTATAACTATTTCTGATTTTACCCTGTAAACACTTCCGCCAAGTCTATAAAAAAAACGTCAAAAACGCACTTATGCCTTCATAATTAGCATAGTGCGTTTTTCCAAATTGTCAAACTGGTTTTATTTATGCTTTCTTGGAATTATTGCTTCTGGTTTTTGTTTTGTGGCCTGGAACAAAGCCTGTAATATTGTTGGAACTGTAAAAGTTAGTGTTGGACTTTATTTAATCCCTGTAGTAACAATTATTTTTGCCTTTATATTTTTGGGCGAAAAAATTACTCTTTTGGGAGCTTCTGGCGCTTTACTTGTAATTACGGGGCTTATAATTAGCGGAATACAAAAGTCAAAAAAGCAAAAGATATAATCAAAAAAATCATATATATTAAAGCCAAAAGTGGAATAGCGGATGGAATGAGCAAAAATAATATTGCCCAGACCAGTGTTAATGCCCCAAGAGCAATTGCTACATATCCGCTTCCTTTGGTTTTTAATTGATTATGTTTTAAAAGTTCAGCATTTTGAGAACTAGCCTGATTGAGTTTTTCTAAAAATTTTTTAGAAAGAAAATAAATTCCAACTCCTAAAAAGACAAATCCCATCAAAAAACTTAAAACAACTAATATATAAAACTTAATCGACATAATCTAAATCCACTCTACACCTGTTAATCATTAAGGAATATGAATAACTTCTCTAGGTTTACTTCCGTTAGCTGCTCCCACTATTCCTCTTTCTTCCATTTCTTCTACAAGTCTTGCAGCTCTATTGTAACCAATTTTAAGTCTTCTTTGTAAATATGAAGCGCTTGCTTTTCCTGCCTGTACTACAATTTCCAAAGCCTGATCATAAAGTGGGTCTTCATCATCCATTGGGTCACCAAATAAATCTCTTGCACCTTCTTCATCGTCATCATCTGTAAAAATTTCGTCATCTAAATAATCTGGTTCACCGTATTCTTTTACAGCATTAACTACATCTTCAACTTCCTGATCGCTAACAAAGGTCCCCTGAATACGAATTGGAGCTGGATCTACTGCCGAAGCGTAAAGCATATCTCCACGGCCCAAAAGTTTTTCTGCACCTACAGAATCTATAATGATGTTTGAATCTGTTCTTGAAGCAACCATGAATGCAATTCTTGTAGGAATATTTGCTTTGATAAGACCTGTGATTACGTTTACCGAAGGTCTTTGTGTAGCAAGAACCAGGTGAATTCCAACTGCACGAGACATAGCTGTAAGTCTTGCAACTACAGATTCCATTTCTTTTCCGCTTGTGGCCATTAAATCTGCAAATTCATCAATAATAACTACGATGTATGGAAGTTTTTCTGTAGCAATATTTTGTTCTTTAATTTTTATATTGTAATTTGAAATATCGCGAACGCCCATTCCATCCAAAAGTGCATATCTTCTTTCCATTTCGCACAGACACCACTGTAAAGACTGTAAGGCTTTTTTAGGTTCTGTAATAACAGGAGTAAGAAGATGAGGAATATCATTGTAAAGTTTTAATTCTACAACTTTTGGATCTACAAGAATCATTTTAACATCTCTTGGAGAACGTTTATAAAGAATTGAAAGAATTAAAGAGTTTACACAAACTGATTTACCAGAACCTGTAGCACCGGCAATTAACATATGTGGTGTTTTTACAAGGTCAATCAACTGAGCTTTTCCAAGAATATCTTTTCCTAAAATAACTGGAACGGCCATTTTTTGCCATTCTGGAAGTTCCATTTCTATAATTTCGCGGAATCCAACTATTGAACGGTGTTTGTTTGGAACTTCAATTCCTACAGCCTGTTTTCCTGGAATTGGAGCAACAATACGTACTGATTGTGCTGCAAGTGCCAGAGCAATGTTGTCCTGAAGTGAAACAATCTTACTTAGTTTTACACCAGGAGCTGGAAGGATTTCGAACATTGTAACTACAGGGCCTTTTTTAATTTCAATGATTGTTGCTTCGATATTAAATTCAGATAAAGTTTGCTTTAAATTCAAAGCGGCTTGTTTAGTTGTATCGTCAATAATCCAATATTTATCGTCTTTGTATGCAATTAACAAATCAGAGGGAATTAAATATGGACCTTTTTTCATTGCCATGTTTCCATTTCTTGGTGGATTTGGCAAAATTTCTTTAGTTTTTGGAGTGTTTTCTTCCTGCTGAGCATTAAAAAAGTCTGTAAGGTCATCTTTTGTAAGAACTGTTGCTGTTTCTTCAACAGGATTTACATTCTGATATTCATCTGAGTCTTCTTCTATTTCGCCGTTAAAATTTACATTTACAGAAGTATCTGCAATTTCTTCGTCATCATCTTCAACAACTTCTGGAATTGGATGATGTTTACGGATGTCGGCTTCCATGTCGGAAAAAACACTAGAAATTGATGATGAAAATGTAGTTTTTTCAGGTTCATTTATTTTTTCAAAAAAGCTTTTTTTTTCTACTGATTCGGGCTTTTCTTCTGGAATTTCTTCTTCCGGAGGATTTTCTTCTACAATTTCTTCATCAAATTGAATTTCCTCAGAGTTATTATCTTTTTCATCTTCAAAATCAGAAAATTCAAGATTACTCATACCTTCAAAAGGATCTTTTTCTTCATTGTTGTTTTGATTTATTGCTGGTTCTTCAATTTCGTCAAAAGAAGTCTCGTTTAAAGATTCTTCAAAATCACTTATTTCGGTATCCAAATCATCTTCTTGAATTTCTTGTGAATTATCATTCAATGTAATTTTACTTGGAAATTTTGGAGTTTCTGCTTTTTCAAAAGTTTCTTCGTTTTCTTCGACGTTTACTTCATCTTCGTCGTCGGCGATTACAATTGAACTGGGATATTTTGGATGTTCCACAGCGGTATCTATAAATCTTGCAGCTGCATAAGGATTTTCTTCTTCAAAATTTTCATCTTCATCTGTAAATTCTGTATCTTCTGTTA
>CAMGTC010000089.1 GCA_946061765.1 uncultured Treponema sp. | reverse complement strand
TGTTCGCTTGCGCGAACGTTTTGTAAATCCTCAGTTGTTGATACAACTTGCGGTTTACAAAATTAAAGAACAAAATAGTGCTTCATTCCTTCTTTGCAAAACTTTCCGTTCACCTGCTTAAAAGTAAAAAGCCCGGGTTCACAGTAAACGTCAATTTCATTTACAGATTGTGGACTTTTATTCAAATGATAGTAAAGGGTGTGCGATTTTTCTGAATAAAACAAAGTTGAATAGAACCAGGGGTATTTTGATTTTTTAGCATTCTGGTACTGGTGATTTTCATATAAAATTTCATATTGGCCCGATTTACCGGGAAAAGAAAGAATTTTTACCGAATCCTTTGCATCTGAATAAAGTTCATAAAAGACTGTATCTTTTTCTGCCTGAATGGTTCTGATTATTTTATAATCAGGAAATTCTTTTAATATTTCATTTTCCTGAGTAAATGTATGCTGAATAAAAATAAGAAATGCACAAAAGATGACAATAATTCTTTTCTTCATATTTGTTAGTATAAAACAAAAATAGTCCCTTTAAAAGGAGTTGAACTCCCATAGGAATGTAAAAAATGCCTGTATAATATTTTCAAAAAATTAGGAGATAATAAAAATGATCAGATTGATTTTGTGGCTTGTTCAAAATAAAATTGTTCAGAACGAAAATATTGAATTTGAATGGCAGAAGACTTTGCTTTTTATTCTTTTGTGCGGATTAGCTGGATTTGGCATAATTTATCTTATCGTAAGAGCTTTTACTTCTTTTATAGAGGTTTGGAAAAAAGCATTTTCAAATGAAGGTGGTTCCTTTAAATCCAATCTTTCATTAATGCTAGATGAAAGAAAAGATGGTAGCACGTGGATGCCGCGAAATGATGTTATTAAATGCCCTGAATGTAACGAAACTTTTCCTCTTTTGATTAAAGGTGCACAAATCGGTCGGACTAGATTGTTTTCTGAACGTAAACTTTGCCCTCACTGTAATGCGGAGTTAAAAATCTGTCCTAACTGTTTGCAATCTGTAGGTAAGGATGATAAAAACTGCCCTGTTTGTACAAAAGCCCTTGATTCAGATACAAATGAAAACGAAATTGAAGATAAGCTCTTTCTTAAAAAATACGGTATTTTTGCTCGAGGCAAAAGAAATTATCTTCCTGTTTTGGATGCTCTTTCATATAAAAAAGTTTTATGCTCTAAAATCTCCTACCTGATTTTTTTGATTTTCTGTCTGGAAGGCTATGGGATTATTCCCGCAGCTTCATTTATTGCAGGCGGATTAATTTTTGGCTTGATTTTTAAAATCTTTGAGACTATAAGGATAAAATCCTTCTTTAAGGAATCAGAAAAATGGGAAAAAGAAATGGATAGGCTACGGCCTGTGGAAAAATAAAAGTTAGTCCACTGTAAATCTCCACGCCAATATGCTATAATAATTTTATGCAAGAAAATGAAGATTTTTCCGCTATTGTGCGGGCTGATTTACGGGACAGATTTGATGAACAGGACAACAAGCTCCGCCCAACCATGCTTTCTGACTTTTTGGGCCAGGAAAGTGTAAAGAAAAATCTTTCTACGTTTATAGAGGCTGCCAAGTTACGAGAGGAGCCTCTTGATCATCTTTTGTTGATTGGTCCTCCGGGGCTTGGAAAAACCACTCTGGCCCAGATTACTGCCCACGAACTTGGAGTTGATTTTAAGGTAACTTCTGCTCCGGCTTTAGATAAGCCAAAGGATTTAGCTGGAATTCTTTCTACGATTACACCTCGAACTGTTTTTTTTATAGATGAAATTCACCGCTTAAAGCCTGCCATTGAAGAAATGCTTTACATTGCCATGGAAGATTTTGAACTGGACTGGATTATAGGGCAGGGGGCTGCGGCAAGAACTGTGCGCATTCCAATTCCGCCTTTTACTCTGGTAGGGGCAACTACAAAGGCCGGTTCTGTTTCAAGTCCACTTCGTTCCCGCTTTGGTTTTATTCCCCGCTTTGAGTTCTACACCCAGAAGGAACTTGCTTCAATTATTAAACGTTCCGCTTCAATTTTAGAAATTGGGATTGAAGAAGATGCTGCCATGCTTTTAGCCCAGTGCTGCCGTGGAACTCCACGTGTTGCAAATAGAGTTTTACGCCGCATGAGAGACTTTGCCCAGGTTGCAGGAAGCAATACAATTACTGTAGAAATTGTAGATGAAGGCTTACGCCGTCTTGAAATTGACGAAATTGGGCTTGAAAAATATGACCGGGAAATCTTACGTTCAATTATAGAAAATTTTAGCGGCGGCCCTGTTGGTGCTGAAACTCTTGCTATTTCTATTGGCGAAAGTATTGATACCCTGGAAGATTATTACGAGCCTTATTTAATTCAGTGCGGACTTTTACAGAGAACTCCCCGTGGCCGCATGGTAACAGAAAAAGCCTACAGCCATCTGGGCCTTTCTCACGCAAACGATTCTAATGACGGTGGAGAGCAGGGAACTCTTTTTTAGGCGATTGCGGACTATTCTTACTTTCTCAAAGCTTTCATCTTTTCTTTAATTTCTTCGCTCACACGGAAAGATTCGCACATTTTTTGAATGGCTTTGTTATAAGTCCAGGAATCCAGATGATTTTGTGGGCTTTGCATGTAGGCAAGGCATTTTTGGGGAAACTTTGCGGCAAGTGTTGCCACTGCCCAGGCAACTCCCATTTTTGCGTAGTAATAGTTTGATTTTTCAGGGCTATCTCCTGTATATACATTATTTAGCACTTGTATAACATCATCTATATAATCATCATTTAAATAATGGCTCATGAGCATGACTGCGACTACACGAACTTCAAATTCTCTGTGGCTTTTTGCATATTTCATAAAAAAATCCCAACAGATTTTCTGATTTTGCGGTTTTTCACAGATTTTAAAAGTCTGGCAGAAAGAATCGTTTACAGACCAGTCGTGGATTTTTGGAATAAAATCATCAGCAGAGGCAAGAATTTCTTTTAAATCATCCTTTGCATAACCAATCACCATGGCCTGAAGAGTTTCCATTTCAAAAGAATCCAGAGGATTTTGGCCAAGGAACTTTTTATAATCATCTTTGGCAATTTTTTTTGCAATTTTATGGAGTTCTGGAAGTCTTACACCAAGCATTGGCAGACTTGTTGGATTTAAGGCCTTAGAAAAACTTGCATATTGAGAAGAAAAGCCATCATCAGACTTTGCTGAAGCTTTTTCTGCTCCGGCTAGTTTGTACAATTCATCTTTTATTTCTTTGATTTCCATAAAAAAATAGTAACATTTTATTTGCAATGAGACAATTGTAAGGGGAAATTGAATAAATCACGAATCAGGGTTTATGCAGAATACAAAAAAATTAATAAAAAAATGGCGCGAAGGAGTAAATCGGCTTTCGAAAACACTCTGATTATGCTGCCGCTCTGGCGGCAAACGTATATAATTTCAAGCATAATCAGCGTGTAGCGGACGAGTCCGCGGTTTCGATAAGACGATTTTACGACTGGAAGCCATTTTTTTGAGTAAATTATTATAATCCGTAAGCCTGTACTGTGTCTGCATTTCACAATCTTTTTGATTTATGCTAAACTGTGCATATGTTAACTTCTGATTTTAATTTTGATTTACCTGAAGAATTAATTGCCCAGCATCCAAGTGGAGTTCGTGGACAGGATAAACTTATGCTTTTGAACCGTGCAAGCGGCAAAGTAGAACATCATATGATGGATGATCTTCCATCTTTAATCACTCCTGATACTTTAATGATTTTTAATAATTCTAGAGTACGTCGTGCCCGTGTTTATGGTATAAAAGAAACTACAGGTCGTGAGCAGGAATTTATGTTTCTGAATACGATTGATAAAGAATGTACAATCTGGAATACAATGGTAAAATCTGCCAAAAAACAGAAGCCTGGTATGCATTATAAATTTCCTGATGGAACAATTGGTACTTTAGTTGATATTCCCGGAAATGCCGGTACTGAATTCCGTGCAATGAAGTTTGATTTTGCAATTGATGAAGACTGGTTTGAACGTAACGGTCATATTCCTCTTCCACCATACATTAAACGTGGTGATACAGAAGAAGATTCTGAACGTTATCAGAATGTTTATGCAGATCAGACTGGTTCTGCAGCTTGTCCTACAGCAGGTTTGCATTTTACAAAAGAAATGCTGGAACGTCTGGATAAGGCAGGAATTGAACGTCATTTTGTAACTTTGCATGTTGGTCTTGGAACTTTCCTTCCTGTACGTGAAGATCAGATTGAAAATCATAAGATGCATGAAGAATGGTATACAATTCCAAAAGAAACTGCTGATGCAATCAACAAGGCTAAGGCTCAGGGTCGTCCAATTCTTGCTGTTGGAACTACAAGTGTAAGAACTTTGGAATCTGCCGCCCAGAAGCTGGAAGAGTCTGGTCTTAAGCCTGGGCAGAATGGTGAATGGGTTCATGCAGGAACATCTTCTACATCAATTTTTATGTATCCGGGTTTTGAATTTAAGGTTGTAGATAAAATGTTTACAAACTTCCACACACCAGAAAGTACTTTAATTATGCTTGTAAGCGCTTTTGCCGGAAGAGAACATATCCTAAGTGCCTACAAAGAAGCTGTGGAAAATCGGTACCGTTTTTTTTCTTATGGAGATTGTATGTTTATATGCTAGTTTCGCGAAGCAAAACTGGGTAGTGAGCAAAGCGAACGTAGTGACTGCATGTTTATCAGGTAATTAAGGGCCTCAGAGCTTTTACATTGATAAGACCTCTGACTTTCGCATTTACAAAAATTAAGTCAACTGTTCAAAGGAATATCTTGATAGATTCAAGAATTGTTCTATCATTTCATTACTAATCATCTGGTCTGTAATTGCTTTTTGGAATTCATGCCATACAATCTCCTGAATTTCTTCAATATTTCTTTGATTAAGTGGCAGCTTTTTTCCAATCAAAAAGTTTTCAAGTTCATCACTTTGGAATTCTATTGGACCTGCAAAGGCCATTTCTACACTTATAAGTGAATTTTTTTCTATGCTGGCCATAAAAGCGTAAGATGCAGAATCTTGAGTAAGTCTGTTTTCTGGACCAATTCTTCTAAAAATCGAAAGATCTGAATCTTGTAGAGGGATTTTTATATTAGAAAGTACAAAACCTTTTGGAATTTGATCAAAGGCTCTGATGCTTATTGATTTAGTTTCTGTAAAACTTTTATATTCAATTTTGGCATCTAAAGCTAAAAGAGGAGCATAAAGAGTAGATCTGTGATTTTGTGAACAGATATTTCCCCCGATTGTTGAAATATTCCTGATTTCTGGATTTGAAATACTTTTAATTGCCTGGGTAATTATCTGGGGCAGGTGATTTTCGCCAATTTCCAGAATATCAGAAAGAGTGGCTCCTGGCCCTACAACAATATATCTTTCATGTCTATTCACCTGACATAATTCTGGAATTGTTCTTGTAGAAACAGATTTTTGTGGCAGTGATTCTAAAGCCGTTCCACCACCAATAATCTGAGTTCCTGGATTATTTTTTAAGAGGGTTAGTAATTCATTTAAGTTCTTTACATATAAAATTTGCTTTTCCATATTTCCCCCTTGTTTTAGTTTCTTGTCTGTTTGTTATTATTTATTGAAAGAGCGTAGATAATACCATTTACTAGACTTTCTAAATCAACACAGCAAGGCGAAAGGTGTTTTACCTGATCGGCAATTTCTTTTCTGGTAGGTTTTTTATTAATTTTTAAAACCTGATAGGCACAAAATATTTTTCCTGCATTGCAATATCCACAAAGGTGAATACCGGCTTTATTAAAACCTGCAATAATTGATTTATATTCTTCTGTTTTTTCAAAATAATCTAAGGTTACAATATCACAATTTTTTAAAATTCCAATTGGGATTTTACATGAAGGAGCAGGTTTATCGTTAAGTAAAATTGTACAAGCTCCACAAGTTCCTGCTAAACAACCTCTTTTTACAGATTTATCGCCTTTTTTTTGCAGATATTGGAGTAAAGATTCATCTGGCGAGCCTTCTAATATTGTTTTACTTCCGTTTAAAATAACTGGGATTTTCATTATTCATTACCTCGGTTTATATTTCTTGAAGAGCGGTTTTTAATAAGATTGTAAATCTGTTTTTCGGTAACCGGAAGTTCTGTAATTGGAGAGGCAAGGGCAAGAGACATAGCCGTAGAAAAAGCTGCTGGAAGACTATTGTGAATTAACTCTCCAATCTGGCCAGATTTTTTGCTGCTTTTTTTAATTTTTATATGAAGATTTTCATATTCCAGAGTTTTACCTTCTACCAGTGTTGATAGTTCCTGTTGAATTTCGAGTTTTATGGTTCTTATTGCAGCTGACTCGTCGTATAATTCTCCACAGTCAATTTCTATCCAAATACCTGTAATTTTCTGGCGGTAAGTATAATTATCAAGTTCAACTTCTATTGCAGTTGTTATGCTTGAAGTAGTATGAAAAGGATTTCCTTTAAAATTTTCAGGATCCCAGTTTTTTTTCATAATTGAGCTGATCGATTTTTTAGAACTTATTGGTAAAGGCTGGTGGAAACGTTTTCTTTGAATTTCATTACAGCATTTTCTTACAAGTTCATTGAAAATTCCAATTGAACTAAAGGTGTCTTCTGGACTTTTTGGCATCTCGTTTAATTCAAAATCTGAATTTATAAAGATATTTTCTATTGGAATTTGAAGTATTTCGCTTGCTGTTGTTTTCCATATCTTTTGAATAACAGAGGAAGGTTTTAAAGCATGAATTATAAGTCGGTTATCGCTGTTTAAGGTAATTTCCATTTTTGTATCTGAAGCAAAATTACTTTTTCCACAATAGCCCGAAATATTATATGCTGATGCAATGCCTATTCCTCTTAAAGGAAGAGCAAAAAAGGGCTGACTATCCTGTTCTACACGATCAATAGCATCCATATGGAAAGAGGCATATTTTCTATTAAAATCACTGTCTTTAACTACATCGGTGATTGTTTTTTCTATATCTTGAAATTCACTTATAAAAGGAAAAGATGAATTTTTGCTTTCCTTTAAATTTATAAGTTTAACTTCATCTGGGAAAAGATTTAATTTATCACAAATAGATTGAATTAAGTTTTCTGTTGCAAATAAAATCTGAGAATCTACACTTTTAAGATGAATGGTAGTTGGCGGATTTTTTGATGTATGTGCTTTTACAGAAATAAAGAGATTTTCAGGTTTATAAAAATTACAGACTGCTATAGCCATTCTGTCAGTAATTTCCTGGGCAAAAGGATTTTCAAAACCTAAATCAATATCAATATTTGCTTTTAAGGCTGTTATTTTTCCGTCTTTACGTCCACAGGCTTTATAATTCAGATTTACATTAACTCCTGGAGCCATATATAAAGACTGTTCTTGAGGAGTAAGAATTAATTTTACCGGTTTTTTTGTAAGATAAGTGGCAAGAGCAACTTGAACTGCCAGTACATTAGTTCTTAGTAAACCGTTTGTATAAATTCCAGAGCTGTTAGTTTTATGGATGTAAATTTTTTCAGAAGTAAGGTCTAATACTTCTTCTAAGGCTTTTTGTAGATTGTAAGTCCATTTTGTTGGTGTATAAACATGAAGTAAACCTGCTTCAAAATATGCAAAAGCACCGTCATTTTCGTACCAGGTTGGATTTACAAGTTTTTGATTGTATTTCTGTTCCAGTTGAAAATCAGAGTTTTCAAAAAATTCTTTGTCGTTATATTGATTTGCTTTATCCTTATAAATTCCAGAAGTTACCAGCCTTCTTGCTACAATCTGTGATTTTGTTTCTTTAAGAAGATTTTTGTCCAATACAGTATCCAAAGAAGGTAAATCATTGATAATATCAACAAAATCAGAAAGATCTTTATTATTTTCCTGAAGTGAAATTACCGGTCGTTTTTGTTTTGTAATAACTTGCTGTACAGCCGATTCCAGAGATTTTATATCAAAATTAAAGGAAATACTTTTTAATAATTCATATACTTTACTTTCGTCAGGGCCTAAAAGAATACCGTAAGCTTCTCCCTGGTAGGAAACATTATCAAAACCAAATATTTTTGTCTTTAAATTGTTACATTCAATAAATCTAGAACCGGGAATATCTTTTGAGTCAAAAAGAAAATATCCTTCCGGAAGGTTAGGGCAGTTTATACTTTTAATAATTCCAGATGGGGCTGGACTCCTGACCAAAGCGGCATAAAGACAATCTTTTTTTGAGATAATGCTATAAAATCCATTTGAGTCTAAAGAACGAATTGATGAGTCTTGAACTTTGGCTTTTCTAGGCATGATATTCTTTTCCTATTCTGCTTATTGTTTCAATTACATAATCAGCTTCTTCCTCTGTCATATCAGGAAAAAGTGGAATTGTAATAGTTCTTTGATATTGGTCTTCAGCATTTTTAAAATTTTCTGCGTTAAAATCAGGATAAAGATTTTTCCAATAAGTAAAATGGAAGATTGGAATAAAATGTACAGAAATTCCAAGTCCAGCTTCCTGTAGTTTTTTTGCAAAAGTTTCCCTGTCGATGGTTAATTTCTGGGGAATTATTCTCATTAAATATAAATGCCAGCTGTTACCTTTTCCATCTGGTGGCAACTGAATAAAATCTAATTTACTAAAGGCCTTATTATATTTTTCTACAATGGCCTTTCTCTGCTGGTAAAATAACTGGGCTCTGTCTAACTGGCAGCATCCTATGGCGGCAAGTAAGTCTGGTAAATTAAATTTGTAACCTGGAGCTACAATATCATATTCCCAGGAAGCTTTAGGAGATGTATAACGATCCCATGTTGTACGATCCATTCCATGAAGTCTCATAACAGTCATTCTTTTTGCAAGCTCTGGATTCCTTGTTGTAACCATACCACCTTCGGCAGTAGTAATAGTTTTTGTTGCATAAAAAGAAAAAACTCCTGCATCACCAATTGCACCTGCATAACCTAAATCTGTTGGAGACGGAAAAGAATGTGCAGCATCTTCAATAACATATATCTTATGTTCAGGACTACTGTATTTATTTGCAAGTTCGATTATAGCTTTCATATTGCAAACATTTCCTGCTATATGAACTGGAACAATTGCCTGTACTTTGTGTCCATTTTTTGCATCTTTAATTAAAATTTCTTCTATTTTTTTAGGATCTATGCTGTATGAATCTTTCTCTATATCTGCAAAATAAACGTCTGCTCCAAGATGTCTTGCACAGGCTGCGGTAGAAACAAAAGTGTAGGGACTTGTAATTACAGCCCTACCTTTTTTTACTCCACAGGCTTCCATTGCAAGAATCATTCCAGATGTGTTGGAATTTACAGCCAGACTTAATACTTTGTCCTTGGATAGTCCAAGTTTTGAACGGTTTTCATTTACAACTTTTAATTCTTCACCAGATTCGCTGAGGGCCTGAGAGAATTTTCTTTCAAACTCAAGAGCGTATTTTCCTGTTGTAAGCCAGCCGGAACGTAAAACTTCCAGAACTGCATTTTCTTCATCTTTTGTGATTGCGGCTTTATGAAAAGGAACTTTTATTTGATTCATTTACATCTCCAGTTTTTGGGCAAATTTATAGAATATCCGTTCTCTTTTGTCCATCGGTTTTGATTTCTTGGTAAAAATCTTTAAGGCTCTGACAATCTTCACAAAGAATAGAAAGTAATTTTTCTTTGTTTCTAAAATCTTCTTCGTATCCTTTTGTGTAAAAGCAGATTGGATATAGTTTTTCCAGCAAAGTTTTTAATCTGTCGGAGTCATATTCAATATTTTTTAATTTCAATAATTTTTTGTACTTTGTTGGAGTTGGATTTTCTTCTTTTAACCAAAGTGGTTCAACTAATCTTTCGCCTTTTCTGGCTCCAACAATTTTAATATCAATATCTTTATAAGGTTCAAGACCTGAAAATTTAATGATTTGCTTTACTAAATCAATAATTTTTATTGGTTCT
>CAMGTC010000088.1 GCA_946061765.1 uncultured Treponema sp. | reverse complement strand
GGATTTTTAGATTCCAAAAGTAGAGGGAATTCAATATTTTCGTAAACATTCAAAACAGGAATAAGATTAAAAGTCTGAAAAATAAAACCAAGATGAGAGCGGCGGAGTGCAGTAATTCTTTTATCAAGTTTTGCAGGTATTGTAGTACGGATTTTTTTCTTTTTGTCTTCTTCTGAACCTGAAGATATCCATCTGGTATTTTCTGTTTCTGCTTCGGCTAAATCTACTCCAGCATAAACATCTGTATCGCCAATAATAATCGAACCAGAAGTTGGAACATCTATTAAACCAATCATATTTAATATAGTAGATTTTCCAGAACCAGAAGGCCCTGAAATAGCTGCAAATTCACCTTTTTCAACTTTAAAAGAAACACCTTTTACGGCTTCCAATTTTTGTTTACCCATTGGATAAACTTTGCGAAGGTCATTTAAGGTAACAACTGACATATAAACAACTCCTACAAGGAAATTTTAATTCAGAAATATTGATTTCTGTCTTTTGTAATTTTAATAATTAGCCCGAAATTCGAGTTTTTGAAAATTAAACATAAAATTGATTTTACAAAAAAAATTGTTTAATTATGAAAATACGGGAAGGAAGAAAGAGGCTGGCAAAAACATTCGCAAGTCGGAAATGGTAGTTTCCTTGCCGACTTGCGCATGTAGCAACGCTAGCTAGCGGTTTTGACAGTCGCTTTCTGACTGGTAGTATTTTCATAATGCAAATGCAATTATAAAAATCAATTTTATGCATTACCAATAAAAATTCGAAATTCGAACTAATTAGCACGAAATTCGAACTAATTAAATTAAGTATGTTTTAAATCTAATAAAAATAGTAGAAAAGGAAAACAAAAAAACTATCTTATAAAATCTTTTTCTAAAAACTATGAAGACATTTAATAATTTGATATAATCTTAAGTTCAAATGAATTACGAAAACCCATTAATTGTACAAGGTGACAGATCTCTTTTACTGGATGTGCATGCTCCACTGGCCGAAGAATGCCGTAATGCACTTATTCCTTTTGCTGAACTCGAAAAATCTCCTGAGCACCTGCATACATATAAACTTTCTCCACTTTCTTTATGGAACGCCGCAAGTGCTGGATTTAGCGCAGACGATGCAGCAGAAGTTTTACAAAAATACAGTCGATACGATGTTCCGCAATCAATTCTTGTATGGATAAAAGAAATTTCCAGCAGATTTGGCAAATTACAATTACTACCTGGCCCTGGTATAAAAAATGAAAATGGAGAAGAAGAGCTATATCTTTACCTTCAGGCAGATTCAACTCCGGTTTTTAAAGAAATTGGAGCAAATCACACTGTAAAAAAATTACTTTGTACAGCCATGTCTTCTGAGCTTGGAAAAGATGCTCCTGCATTTTCTTATCTTTTGAAATTAACCGACAGAGGTACAATAAAACAACTGCTTCTACAGGCAGGCTGGCCGGTAAAAGATAATGTAACATTGGCCGACGGTGAAGCACTGGATGTAAGTCTTAGACAGGTAACTTCAAGTGGCCAGCCTTTAGTTATAAGAGAGTATCAAAAGAACTCTGCCAAGGCATTAATTGGAGATAAAGGACCTGGAACTGGATTTGGTACAATAGTACTTCCTTGTGGAGCTGGTAAAACCATAGTTGGAATGACAATTATGGACATGCTTAAAACTTCAACTTTAATCATTACCACAAATATTTCTGCAGTTCACCAGTGGATAGATGAACTTTTAGATAAAACAAATCTAAGTCCAGACCAAATTGCAGAATATTCTGGCGAAAATAAAGAAATCAAACCGGTTACAGTTGCAACTTATCAAGTTTTAACATGGCGACCAACAAAAGACGGACCTTATCCTCATTTTTCATTATTCCACCAGAGAGCCTGGGGTTTAATCATTTATGATGAAGTCCACATGTTACCTGCTCCTGTCTTCCGTGTTGTTGCAGAATTACAGGCCGTAAGACGTGTTGGATTAACAGCCACTTTAGTAAGAGAAGACGGTTGCGAAGGCTATGTTTTTAGTTTAGTTGGCCCAAAACGTTATGATGTTCCATGGAAAGAATTGGAAAGAGACCATTGGATAGCCTCAGCAGAATGTATAGAGGTAAGAGTTGAATTACCTGCAAATCAGGAAATTCAATATGCAGTTGCAAATGCCCGCGAAAAACACAAAATCGCCAGCATGAACCCAAATAAAATTGGAATTGTAGAGGAAATAATCGAAAAATTCCCAAAAGATAAAATTCTGGTAATAGGACAATATCTTGAACAACTGGACGAAATAAGAAAAATCTTGAACTGTCCAATTATTACAGGAAAAACACCCAACAGCGAAAGAGATAAAATCTACAGTGATTTTAGAGAAGGCAAAATCAGAGTTTTGGTAGTATCTAAAGTTGCAAACTTCGCCATTGATTTGCCAGATGCTTCACTTGCAATTCAGGTAAGCGGAACATTTGGAAGCAGACAGGAAGAAGCACAAAGACTTGGCCGAATCTTAAGACCAAAAGAAAGAAAATCAAGATTTTTTACTTTAATTACAAGAAATACAGTAGAAGAGGAATTTGGTTCAAACAGACAGAAATTTTTGGCTGAACAAGGCTATGAATATAAAATTGAACGCTATGACGGACAATTACAAATAGACGGAGAGTTATAAAATGGTAGAAAACAATGTGGCAGGATGGGCCGAGTCAATAGCATCTCTTCCAGATAAAGAATTTTTTAGAATAATGAGACTCTATCTGGGCGAAATAAAAACTCCTTACAACAAACAGCGACTTACCCAACAACTTGCCGCTTTTGTCAAACAAAGTCAAAATATAAAAAACATTTTAACCCTTTTAGACTCTTTTGATATTCAGATTCTTACCGCAATTTCTTTGATTTCAAATGCAAGTCAGGATAACATAACCGATTTTTTTAAAAACAAATATTCACTTGCTCAAGTTTATTCCCAGATAATGAATCTAAAGGAAAGACTTTTAATCTACGCACAAAAAGATTCTTACACAGGAAAAGAAATTCTTTTACTGAACCCACTCATAATTGAAGAAATCAAACCTTATCTTGATGTTAAAGAACTTTTCCCTATAGAAAGCCTAAAAAAAGTTTGCACAGAAGATTCTTTTATTATTTCTCCAAATTTTCTTGCAGCCTTTATTTCCTACATTAAGATTCATAAACTTTCCTGCAAAGCTAACGGGGAACTCAAAAAAAATGATATAAGCAAGCTGGAAGAAATATTCGCTGGCCATATTGATTGCCTCCAGTTGATTATTACTGCATTTATAAATCTTTCAATTTTAATTGATGACAATACCTGTCTTAAATTTGATGATAATAAACTTCTGAATTTTGCAAAACTTCCTCTTGCCCATCAATTTGCTTTTTTATGCGCTGCCTCTGTTTCCAGATTTAGCCGGGATGGATTAAAAAAAGAAGCCCAGCTTTTATTAGACTGCCTTAATTCAATTCCTCAAAGCGGTTATACAAGTCAGACACTTTTATGGCTTGCCTTTCTTGCAGGTTCTTACAGTCGGGATGGTAGTTCTCAAATTAAAACTGGTAGATTTTCCCAAATATTACAATCCGCAAGAAATCAGGAAACTAATACAGATTCAGAACTTTTAGATAGAATGATTGATTCAGCCGTAACTTTAGGCTTGCTACAAAAAATTGGTATTAATAATGAAGATAAAGATATTTTTATTTGCGGCCAGATTAATCAATTTGCTCAGGAAATTCCAGAAGCAAAAGTACTGAATATAGATTCAACCTTTACAGTTACCTTAATGCCAGGAATTTCTCTCCTTAATCAATTAACGTTTACAAATTTTATGGATATAAAAAAATTTGGAATTGTAACAGAATACGAAATCACAAAAAAATCAGTTTCTTTCTGTTTTGATAAAGGACTTACACCAGAAGATATTTTTTCCAGCATGAATAAATTTTCTTACTACGAAATTCCTCAGAATCTTAAAATAAATATTCAGGAATGGTATAAGGCCTATAATTCTGCAGTTATCTATAGCGGATATATTTTAAAAGTAAGTGATAACAACATTCAAATAGCAGAAAACAATCCTAATATAAAAAAGTACATAAAAGAAAAACTTGCAGAGGGAATTTATTTATTAAATCTTCCACCTCAAAGCAATATCAACTTTTTTAAGCAGGAAAGTGGATTGGAATTTTTAGGCAGCACAAAAACTTATTCAGAAAGCGAAAGTACACTGCCATTCCCACTTCTCTCTGAAAATTCAAAATTAAAAGTTATAAATGAAGCTTCGGAAAAAGAATATAAAAAAATTGATATCAAAAAGACTGAAGATTTACTGAATAACTTACAAAATGAACTTTCCACAATGGATTTAGACCAGCACAAAAAAGAAAGTTTGGAATATAGAATCAAAAACAGAATGATTTTATCCACAGAACAATTAAAAATTGCTTCTATCAGAAGTGAAATTCTCGAAGCCGACGGAATGGATTTTAATGGCAAGATTCATCTTATTGACACTGCCATCAAAGAAAACGATTTATTGGAAATTCAATTACCAGATGCAAAAGGAAACTATGTTTCTATTGTTGGCCATACATTATCGCTTTCAAGACAAGATTCAGAAGCACTGATAAGATTTCAAATAGAACCAAGTGGAATTATTGATTCATTTGTTGTGAGTCAAATATCTCATGTAAAAAGGCTCAGATATTAGAGGGAAAAAAATGACAATTCAAAAGAAAGATTCTAATTCTATTCAGTTAGCAGCAAAATATATAAAGGAAGGAAAAATTGTTATTCTTCCAACCGATACAGTTTACGGTTTTAGCGGAATTGTTGATAATCAGAGTAATTTTAAAAGTGATGAAAGAATTAGACAAATCAAAGGTCGAGCCGAAAATAAACCTCTAATTCAGTTGATTGCAAATCCAGAAGATATTTATCTATTCACAAACGATAAAATTCCTCAAAAACTGCTGGAAAAATGGCCGGGGTCTCTTACAATCATTGTTCACACAAAAGAAGATGCTCCTCTGTCTGCTCATGCAAAACTTCCAACAATTGCCTTTCGCTGTCCAGGTGATGAGTGGATAAGAAAAATCATAAAAGAATGTGAATGCCCTATTTATTCTACAAGCGTTAATCGAAGCGGACAAAAAGTTTTAGACACTGCTCAGGAAATAGAAGAAGAATTTTCTAAAGAAGTTGATTTAATTATTAGCGACGGAGATAAAAAAGGAGCCCTGCCTTCAACTTTAGTTAGTCTGGATGGCCAGGAAATTAAAGTTTTAAGACAAGGCTCTGTTAAAATTGAATAATAGCCGGACTTTTAATTCAAAATCATTAAGCTTTCTTCAATAATTCAAGATTCTTTTTAATTAATTCGCATCTCTGCTTAACACAATCTGGTGAACGATGAGGATCTTGAGGTGTATTAAATGTGTAATCAATCAATTTTTCTACACTTGTAGTTGCAACATGCATTCTTGTATCTGATGAAGCATAATAAATAAACACTTTGCCTTCATGCTCAATCGCACCATTTGTAAATACAACATTTGAAACATCTCCAGTACGCTCACTTCCAAGAGGAACAAGAAAAACACCACTTGGTTCAGCAATTACTTTAGAAGGATCTTTTAAATCTGTAGCATAAACATAAAGAACATAACGTAAACCATCTGCAGTGTTACGAACTCCATGAGAAATATGAATCCAACCCTTAGAAGTTTTAATTGGAGTAGCACCAGCCCCATTTTTTGCTTCTGTGATTGTATGATAAATTCTTTTTGAAATTATTTTTTCTTCATCAATTACAGGATTTGTAATATCAGGACAAAGACCAAAGCCAATTCCACCGCCACTTCCTGTATTGATAAAATCATCCATTGGGCGAGTATAAAAAGCATATTTTCCATCTACAAATTCAGGATGCAGACAAACATTTCTCTGCTGTGGAGAATTTTTTGTTACAAGGTTTGGAAGTCTTTCCCAATTATCAAGATCTTTTGTTCTTACAATTCCAGCAGCCGCAACTGCAGCACCTAAATCTGGATTTGATTTATCTTTTGATTCTGAACAGAAAACTCCATAAATCCAGCCATCTTCGTGCTGAGTTAAACGCATATCATAAACGTTAGTCTCTTCCGGGCAAGTATCTGGCAACTGAATTGGATAATCACGGAAGCGGAAATTATCAATTCCATTAGGACTTTCAGCAACGGCAAAAAATGATTTACGGTCGTTTCCTTCTACGCGGCAAACAAGACAATACTTTCCATTAAGGTAAATTGCACCAGAATTAAATACACAGTTGATTCCCAATCTTTCCATAAAAAAAGGATTTGTTTCTTTGTTAATATCATACTTCCAGGTAAGAGGAAGAGAATCTCTTGTTAAGATTGGGTATTCATAACGGTCATAAATACCATTATAAAAATCTTCATTGATTTTATTTTTGCGAGATAAAAATGCTTCCTGCTTTTTTAACATTTCATAATATTTTTCGTTAATCATAAAAACTCCATTTTCCTCTAAAAATAGGAAATCTCTTTTAATTTACAAGATTATATAAATAATTATAAGCCTATAAACAAAAAAAAACTCTGCCACTAGGACAGAGTTTATAGTTTGAATATGAATTCAAATTAAAGTTTATCAATCAACATAGTACACTTTCCACTTGGAATTGGCAAAGTCTTCTTCTTTTGATCAAGAATATTGATTGTAAAATAATACAGTTTTTCACTTTCCATCTGAATTTCCCAACCACGACTACTCTTATTAGAAAGAATTGTGATTAAGTTTCTCTTTAAAGAAAGTTTTTCAATTCCCATAATTTCAAGATTTGGAATAATCCAGTCTACAGTTTTTCTAGGCAAACTAATTGAAAGTCCAATAACATTTTCAATCATCAAAGCAATAGTTGAAAGACCTACAGTTAATAAATAACGTGGACGAGCTTTTATCTGTCCATCATCAGACATACTTGCACAGCCTTCTTTATTTGGACAGTAAGCTTCATAAAGATCACCTGGTTCATTTTTTTCATTTGGCATAAGTGTTTCAAGTACAAAATAAAGGTGACGAATTGCACATTCACGGGCAAGTTCATACTGACCATATTTTTCAAGACCTTTAATTACCATAAAGTTGAAAGCAGGCATTACACTTCCACACCAGCCATTTCCATCTTCACTAAAGTTTGGATTATCAACACTTAAAGTTGGGAATGGATGTTCTGTTCCAAAAGAATTTGAATCATTTAAATGTTCAACAAGTCTATCTGCCTTGTCTGCATTTGGAATTTCAGCAAGCATTGTCCAATAAGCAGCAATTGTCTTTACATTTAATCTGTTTTCAGCTTTATCAAGATCATAGTAGAAACCAGTTTCATCATCCCACATCATAGAATTGATTCTGGTTTTTATAGAGAAATACATTTTCTTGTACTGGAAACTAAGATCTTTATCATTCAAAATATCACCAAGAGCTGACATATATGAAGCGTTGATTGCCATACAGGCATTAAAATCAACTGGATAATAAGCATCTTCCCTAGGAGAATTCAACATTGATGAAGCTGTAACAGGTACAGCAAAAAGACCGTTTTCCTGTTTAAAAGAAGTTTCAAGCCATGTCATATATTTCTGAAGATATGGCATTACTTCCTTAATTCTTTTTTTATTTGCAGACTTATGAAATAAATTGTATTCAGCAAATGCAAATAAAGGAAGACCAACTCCCTGAGGATTTTCAGAAGATAAAACTGCTTTATCGCCATCAACATCATACTTCCAGCGAATAGCACCATTTTCTTCTTGTCTTGAATAAAAATAATCGATGTTTTTACAAGCATCAAAATTACGATTTGAATAAACTAAAAAGAATGTAGATAAAATTGACTCAAACTGATTCACTACATATTTATTATTTTCTGGATAAATAAAAAGACCATCTGAATCCTGCTCTTTTGATGCAGGGTTAAACCAATACGCAGAAACCCATGACCAGGTTTTATTATAAATATCTACAAAATCCTGATCATAAAAATGAATCTGTGGGAAATCATGCTTGTTCACAAAGAACTCCTAAGTAATCCTTGTTTTATAGACGGAATCTAAGACCGTCAAGTACATATCATATCACAAAAACTTAATTTAAGGGTGATTTTAATAAAAAAAAGTCATTATTTCTTTAAATTTTTTGATAAAAACATCCAATCTCGGCAATAAACAGTATGAAGATTTTCTAAAAATCTCTTCAAATAAGGAGATTAGGTATGCAATTTTATTCATTTTCCCCATTTGGATATGAAGGAGCACTTGTAACTGTTGAGGTTGATTTAAGACGAGGCATTCCAGCAATTGATTTAGTTGGACTTGCGGACAATGCTGTAAAAGAATCAAGAGAAAGAATGCAGGCGGCAATTAGAAATTCAGGCTTTGAATTACCACCTGAAAGAGTATTGATTAGCCTTTCGCCGGCAGATTTAAAAAAAGAAGGAGCAGGTTTTGATCTTCCCATTACGCTTGCGGTTCTTACTGCAAATGCAATTGAAAACGGAGATGATAATTTTTTGTCAGAACCAATTCTTGTTATGGGAGAATTAGAACTTTCAGGAAAAATCCGAAGTGTAAAAGGGGTTCACGCAGCAGTATCTACAGCTGCAAGTTGTGGAATACTCAGATGTATTGTTCCTCTGCAAAATGCTGACGAAGCCCGCGAAGTAACGGGAGCATTAGTTTATGGTGCAGATTCTCTGGAAAATGCTTTTAGAGCCCTGCGAGACCCTTCATATTTTGAAGCAAGAAATATGAAACACGGAGGAGACAGTTACCTGCCAAAAGACAGTCAAAATATAAATGGAGTATTTTTTCCTAAAATCAGCAGTGAATATGAATATAAAGATATAAAAGGACAGTATCCTTTAATAAGGGCACTTCAAATTGCCGCAGCTGGAGGGCATAATCTACTTGCAGTAGGAGCTCCCGGCTGTGGAAAAACTATGGCAATAGAAAAGTTTCCAGGAATTTCACCACTTTTAACTTTAGAAGAAGCACAATCTGTAACAAGAATATGGTCACTTGCAGGATTAATAAAACCATCAGAACCATTAGTTAGAATTCCACCATTCAGAATGCCCCATCAAACAGCCTCAATTGAAGGAATTTGCGGCGGGGGAATTAACTGTCGGCCAGGAGAAATATCTCTAGCCCACAACGGAGTTTTATTTCTTGATGAAGCCGCAGAATTCAGATCTTCTGTACTACAAATGCTACGAGTTCCCCTGGAAAGTGGAGGAATAACCCTTAGCCGGGCCGGAAGATCTACAACATACCCGGCAAAATTCCAGCTTTTAATGGCAGCTAATCCCTGTCCCTGTGGAAATTACGGTTCAAAATCAAAACTCTGTCTCTGTTCCGCAAAAAGCATAGAACAATACTGGAAAAAATTTTCGGCTCCCCTTTTAGATAGAATTGATTTAAGAATATTTGTAGAAAATAAATATGGCCAAATGGATGAAGAAAGACCAGAGGGAAAACTATCAACTGAAGAATTAAGACAGGAAATAGCAGTGGCTACAAAGAATCAAAGGAAAAGGCAGGGAATAAAAAATGCAGCATTACTTCCTCAGCAGATTGCAGATTTTTGCCAGCTAAACGGGGATTGTAAAAAAGTTCTGGAAAACGCAATTTTACGATATGGCTTTTCACCAAGAGCAGTTTCATCCTGTCTAAAAGTTTCCAGAACCATAGCAGACATGGCCGATAGCCCAACAATCACCCCCGACCACCTAACCGAAGCCATAAACTACCGAAAACTCTGCTCCGACCTACTTCCAGAAACATAAGTAAACAAAAAAGGCCTTCTAGAGAACCAGAAAGCCTTAAAAATCTTACCGAATGACGAGACTTGAACTAGCCTAATATCGAAGAACCGTTAAAAAACAATGCGCCC
>CAMGTC010000087.1 GCA_946061765.1 uncultured Treponema sp. | reverse complement strand
TTGAACCACGCACCGCTCCTTCGCACCAACATTACGGAAAAGCGTTTATAATGCGAAACCCTGAATTACATATCTTGTTCAAATGTATATCTTCAGTTAAAATAATATATCTTAGTTTTAGGACTATTTATGATAGCAAAACGACAAGACTACATAAGTTGGGACGAATATTTTATGGGAATTGCAGCACTTTCTGCGCTTCGTTCAAAAGATCCAAACTCTCAAGTTGGAGCTTGTATTGTCAGCAAGGATAACAAAATCCTTTCTATGGGATACAATGGTTTTCCACTTGGTTGTTCAGACGAAGAATTTCCTTGGGCTCGTGAAGGAAATCAAATTGATACAAAATACCCTTACGTTGTTCACAGTGAATTAAATGCAATTCTAAATTACAGAGGTGGCTCACTTCAAGGCACAAAACTATATGTAACACTTTTTCCTTGTAATGAATGTGCAAAAGCAATAATTCAGGCAGGTATAAAAACCGTCATTTATGATTCAGATAAATATGACGGAACTCCAATGAATATTGTTTCAAAGCAATTACTAAGTGCTGCTGGTGTTGAGGTTATAAAATACAAAAGAACAGGAAGAGAAATCAAATTAGAGGTTTAAAATGACAGATATAGAAATTGCCCAGAAAAACAAAATGATTCCAATCACTCAGGTTGCAGAAAAAATTGGAATAAAGCAGGAGCAACTTGAACTTTACGGACCATATAAGGCAAAAATCACTTTTGAAGAACTAAAAAGCCTACAGGAAAAGGCCGCAAAAAAGCCTGGAAAATTAATTCTTGTAACCGCTGTTACACCAACTCCAGCCGGAGAAGGTAAATCTACAGTTTCTATTGGACTTGCAGATGGTTTAAACAAAATTGGAAAGAAAACTGTTGTAGCCTTGCGAGAACCTAGTCTTGGACCTTGTTTTGGAGTAAAAGGTGGAGCCTGTGGCGGTGGATATGCCCAGATTGTTCCTATGGAAGATATAAATCTTCATTTTACTGGAGATATTCACGCTATCAGCATTGCAAATAATCTTATTGCAGCTTTAATTGATAATCATATTCAACAGGGAAATCTTTTAAATATTGACCCAAGAACTATTTCCTGGAAACGTTGTTTAGACTTAAATGACCGTTCACTCCGCAATATCATTATTGGGCTTGGAGGAAAAATCCAGGGAGTACCTAGAGAAGACCACTTTACAATTGCCGTTGCTTCAGAAATTATGGCAATTGTCTGTCTTTCAAAAACAATCACAGAACTAAAAGAAAGAATCGACAGAATTGTAATTGGTCAAAACTACAATAAAGAAAATATTACTTTTGGACAGCTCAAATGTACAGGTGCAGTTGCCGCTCTCTTAAAAGATGTAATTAAACCAAATCTTGTTCAAACTTTGGAAAAAAATCCAGCATTTGTACACGGTGGTCCTTTTGCTAATATTGCACACGGTTGTAACTCTGTAAATGCAACACTTTGCGCACTTGCAAGTGGAGATTATGTTGTAACTGAAGCAGGATTTGCTGCAGATTTAGGTGCAGAAAAATTCCTGGATATAAAATGCCGTAGTGCCGGGTTAAAACCTGATGCTGTTGTTATAGTTGCAACAATACGTGCCCTTAAAATGCACGGCGGTCTTGCTAAAACTGAACTTTCAGGAGAAAACTGCCAGGCTCTGGAAAAAGGATTTGCAAATCTAAAAACTCATATCGAAAATATTTCTAAATTTGGCCTTCCAGTTGTAGTTGCAATCAATAAATTTATTACAGATACAGATAAAGAAATTTCACTTTTAAAAGATTTATGCCAAAAGATTGGAGCAAAAGCTGTTCTTTCTGAAGGATGGGAAAAAGGTGGCCAGGGTACAGAAGAACTTGCCAAAACTGTTGCAGAAATTGCTGACAGCGGAAAAGCAAACTATCATCCACTCTACGACCTTGATTTACCTCTTACAGAAAAAATTAAAACAATTGCAAAAGAGATTTATCGTGCCGCAGATGTAGAATTTGACTCTTCAGCTCTTAAAAAGCTCAAAACATTTGAAGAAGCTGGATATGGTAAATTACCTGTTTGTATTGCAAAAACCCAGAATTCAATTAGCCATGATCCAAAATTGATTGGTGCTCCAAGTGGATTTACCTTCCCTGTACGCGATGTACAATTGTACGCAGGAGCAGGATTTGTTGTTGCCCTTGCCGGAGATATTATGACAATGCCAGGCCTTCCAAAAGCACCAGCCGCATTAAATATTGATGTTGATGATAATGGAATAATTTCTGGTCTTTTCTAATTTTTCGAGATTTTTTATAGTATTTTTGCTATATTAAATATAAATGATCCTGTAGCTCAGCTGGATAGAGCATTCGCCTCCTAAGCGAAAGGTCGTGCGTTCGACTCGCATTAGGATCAAAAAAAGGGGTTGTCCTTAAAGTTGAAATATTTTCAATAAAGGACAGCCCCTTTTTTATACTTCTTCTTTCTTCTTTAATTCCAGAATTTCATTAGAAAGTTCTATTGTCTTACGATTTTGATTAGTTACCCTTTGAGCCAAAAGTTTAGAAAGGAATATTCCATAATGAGGATTTTTTCTAATAAGATTCAAGAAAGAAACTTTTGGAATACGAATCAACTGACCTTCCCCAGCAGACATAATTGTAGCCGAGCGTCTGTCGTTTAAAAGAAAGGCCATCTCTCCAATAAATATATCTTTTGGAGTAAGAACAGAAAGTAATTTTCCATCAACATAAACACCATAACGACCAGAAACAATAAAGAATAAATCATTAGATGGTTCATTTTGACGACAGACAATCTGATGTTTTGTGTATTGAACAGTTGCAAATGTAGACATAATTAAAGGTACATTGTTAGAAACGTTCATAAGATTATCAATTTCAAAAGAGACTTCGTTGCCCTTATCATTGTAAGTAAGTGCAGAAACAAGATTCTTAGACATAAAAATTCCGCGTCCATGAGTTTCCATTGTAAAATCATCATTTTGAACTCTGGAACGCCAGTCAAAACCATCACCTTCGTCGGTAATTGTAAACTTTGACTTTTCTTTTCCAATAACGTATTCAATGTGAATTTTTCTTGAGCCAATTAAAGGATCTTTTGATTTTTCTCTGATTAAATCAAGAATATTTCCGCCATTTTCCAGGCACTTAGTTTTTTCTTCAAATGAAATATTACAGTTACCATGTTCCATGGCATTTGTAAGCATTTCCATAAATGTAGTTTGAAGGGCATAACGACCATCTTCATCAATTCTGTTTGTACAATATAAATAATTTACAAGGAAGCTGGCATACATTCTGATGTCAAAAGGATCATTTCCACAAATAAATTTTCCTTTTTCAACACCATTTATAGATTCCTGCATTCCACGATTAAAAAGGAACTGCTGATTATTCCAGAGAATTTTAAGGAGTCTTTCAAAATTTTCCTTAAAAGATTCAAGCACCTGGATAGCAAGGATATTAGGATTTTTCTTTGCTTCAAATTCCTGTACTGTTTTTTTGTCTTTTACAACTGCAATAATTCCACCATTATGAAGCCAAGGGTCTGAATCAATTGCGTTTAAAATTCTAACACAATCAATATCAGTACTGGTAAAATCAAGAATTTTTATTTCTGGAATTTCATAATCAATAAAACTTAAAGCTTCTTCTGTTTCAGGACAGAAGATTGGATCAAAATACAAGGCATACTTATGACAAACACTTTTTACAATATCAATTGCACTAACATTTGTAGATGCAATGAGAATTTTTTTCATTTTTTCTCCCTCTCATTAATTTTTTTAATCAAAAATATAATATTTACCTTTACGGGCAAATCCTGCAAATCCATCTGCCTTAGAATTGACTTTGCAAGCATTTTTATTGTAATGGCATAAATACATTTTTCTTTTTACATCAGCTGGAAGAGTTTTCAATTGTTCATAAGAAGTATGAACTCCAACTCCATAACCAGAAATATCACAATCGTGGAAAATACATTCAATGTTATAATTCTTTAAAATCCAATCAAGTTGTTCTGGCTTAAATTGAGTATCGCCTGTAAATAAAACTCTATTGTCAATAATCATGCCTACAGAAAACTGAGATTTTTCGAAAGAATTAGGCAAGGTTGTAACATGAAAACTTCTAAAAAGCTTAACATTTATTGAACCCAAATTAGCTTCCCACATAGGCCATGGAGTTCCTGGAATTTCGCTTGGCTTAATCTGATTAAAATAATCATCAAAAGTCATTTCTCCATCTTCGCTATACTGGCAGCCACCTCGTAAAGATTGATTCCACAAAAGCTCTTTGAATTCATCATTTATGATTATATTAATTTTGGATTTTTTTACGTAACGTCCGTTTAAAATTAACTCTTCTACTCCACCAATATGATCAGCATGTGGATGAGTTAAAATAATATTTTCAATTTTGGAAATTTTTGTATGATAAGCTACTTCCAAAATAAAAGGTAACAGAGTTCCACAATCAATTAAAATATGATCATTTCCCTTTACAATGATTAAATTATTTTGAAAAAATTCCTTAGAAAAAGCAGATCCTGTCCCCACAAAAAACAAAGATAGTCTTCCATCATTGGTAAATTCTACCTTGCCACTAAAATCTTTGATTTCCATATTTTAAATATAACACATAAAGGAAAATTATGCATTAGCGTAAATTATTGAATGTAAATTATATATTTCTTCAACACCTTTTACTAAAATTCCGCCCATGCCCATTTCCAGAGGTAAAGAAATATCCATATCATATCGATCCCCAATTGCAAGGCAGTTTTCAGCATCTAATTTAAGAATCTGACAGGCTTTAATAAAAGGTTCCAAAGCAGGTTTTGACTTATAACAGGTATCTAAACCAACAATTTCGGGGAAAAATTCACTTACACCCAGGGCATCCAGAGTTTTTCTTGCAGGCAGAACAGGATTATTAGTAACGCAGATTAATTTTAAATCTTTTTGCAAAATTTTTAATTCTTCGTATAGTTTTATATCTTTTTCCAAAAAATTTGCGGGCTCTAAAAGGGTTTTTCTCCACTCTACACTCTTTTTAATTGGAATTCCAAAAGCCAGTAAAGTGTTTCCTAAACTAACTTTTTTCCCTTCATTTTTCAAAGCAAAATCTTTTCTGTAATCTGCAACTTTTTTTCTGGCTTCTTCCGCACTAATTCCACTTTCTTTTGCATATTGTCTTACCTGGCAGTCAACCTGTTCAAAAGCATAAGAGGAATTTGTATATAAAGTTGAATCAATATCAAAAATTATTGCTTTTAAATTTTCTGGAATTTTATAAACTGTCATCACTTAGTCCTTGCAGAGATTTTTTTTACTTTGGAAATTATAAATTTGCTGGCTTTTTGAAATATTTTCTGCAGCCTCAGATAAAGAGTCATATTTTCCAAGCCCCTTAAAGGCTATACATGCGTCCCCCAAAAGTTCTGAATCCTGGCAATCACAAACTTCAAGATTCATCTCTAGAAACGAAGCTTTTTTCTGCATCCACATAGTATTTTTGGTCTGACCGCCTGTAACTTTCATTTGCAAAGGGAAATCAAAATCATTTTCTTTTGAAATCTTCTGTAAAAGCTGCAATCCTTCTTTTAGCTTAGTTAATCTGTCGTTTTCTTTTAATTTACTGCTGTTTGGAATTAAAACCGAACAATTCCATAAATCAGGTATAACTGAAGGTAGAGTTCTAATTCCAGGACTATGAATTTCTTTACTCACACAAAAATTTATGCCTTCGGAAGAGCCTGACCTGTCACAAATTTTTCCAGGGCTTAAAGTGTTAGTTCCAATCAAAGCTACAATAAAATCTGGTCCCCCCGCAAATACTGGAATTCCCTTAAAATAACCTGCTAAATCACCTGTACTTATATAAGCTGGGAATTTTTCAATATCCAAATCTAAAGATTTTAATAAGGACTGATCCCAATAGGCAGATAAATAACGTTTTTCGGGTAAAATTGTAATTGCATTTGCGGTAAGTTTATAAATTAGATATTCTGGCCCCGAAAAAATATATGGAGAATTTGTGTAATTTTTTGGGTAAAGCTCTTTGAATAGTAAAATTCTTGGAATAAACAAAGAATGGATATTTTTTTCTTTTAATTGCCAATTGATTTTTTCTAATTCTGATTCAGATTTTTCTTTTAAATCATGAGGAATATTATTTCCGTTCCATAAAAGAGTTCTTCCATAAGAATCTACAATTGTAGGACCATTCCCAGAAATACAAATTGCCTTAATCTGAATATCTCTCTTTTTGGAAAACTTTTTTGCCTTCTGAAAAGCAAATTCAAAAGCCGACAACCAGAATTTTGAAACATCAAGAGCATAAGGATTTAAATACTTTTTTCTAAAAATAAAAACGACCTCACCTTCAGCTGAAATTAATCCCGCTTTTAGTGAAGTCGTTCCTATATCAAGTACAAAGACACTTTCAGTCATTAGACCTAATTATCTTCCTTTGATTCTTTTTCTTCCTGAGCTATTGCTTTATTTTGTCCAGCAGGACTCTGTTTTACAACCTTCTCAATAATATTACGATTATCAAGGAGTTCGCTCAAAGACTGATTATAATGAATTCTTGTAATTACATTTGCAAAAAGACCACTTACATCTGTTGAAATGTACCACTCTCTATTTAAAAGCTCTTCGTGGTAAACTGCATTTGTACCGATGATTCTGTAGAAAAGTCCTTTTTCATAAGCTTCATCAAAGTCTTTAATTGCATCACCAGTAAAGAATGGAAGAGAAATAGCACAAATAACTTTTGTAGCACCCTGTTCTTTTAAGAAAGACATAGCTTTAAGTAAAGTTCCACCTGTACCCAGCATATCATCAGCCAGGAAGGCAACCTTACCCTTTACGTCTCCTAAAAGTTTTACAGATTTAATATTTGTAGTGTGAGCATCCTGAGTTACGATTGAATAATCACGCTCTTTGTAAATCATAGCAAGTGGAAGTTTTAAACCAGAAGCATAGAATTTATTACGGTCAATGGCACCTGTATCAGGAGAAACAATAACCATATCTTCTGTTTGTCCAGTTAAATCTACAATTTTGCCCAATTCACGGATAATCTGATAACTTGCATGAAGATTATCAAGATTTAATCTTGAAAATGCATTAGGAATTTCACGGGAATGTAAATCGAGAGTAATAATACGAGAAACGCTTTGCATTTCATAAATGTGACCTAAAAGACTAGCTGTAAGTCCTTCACGACCCTTTCTTTTATGCTGGCGGGCATATGGATAGGCTGGAACTACAAGAGTAATATTTCCTGCACCTGCCATACGAACAGCATCAATAGTAACCAGTAATGACATAACATGATCGTTTACAGTCATTCTGATTTTATTAGCACCACCATTCAAGTCAAGAATTTCGTGGTTTTCTACATCCTGGAAAATAAATACATCTTTTCCACGGACAGTGTCTAAAAGTTCGGTCTTAACCTCACCATTAGCAAAATAAGTAAACCGTGCATTAACTTTGAATACAGGCGGTCTGTACTTATTAGTAGCACCTCTTATACAAACATCACTAGTCTGCATATCATTCTGCAGATTAATCTTTTGTACAAGCTCTTCTTTAGTCAGCTCATAACGCTTTGACACAACATCATTTTTTAAAGTAAAACGATGTTTGTACATGTGTTTAAGGTGCGTTATGACTTCATTGGCGAAAGCTTCGCCACCAGGACAGGCAACAATCGCAAGACTTGTTGGCTCGGTATAAGGCATAATAAGACCTCTTTTATAATTAATTTATGACTTGAATATACCACATATAGTGTTTTAATACAATATTTACAGATTAAGCACTATATACCTAGTTTTTTTGAAAAAAGCTATTTTTTTTGTGGTGTATAGATTTAATTTCATATAGATTTTTATCGGCCTTCCTTTGCATATCTTCAAAACTGATAAATTTATCTGAATCAACCCAGTTATATCCACAACTACACAAAAGATTATAAGGTAGTCCACTGTTTTTATTATAAGTATTTAATTCTTCGTCTACCCTTTTAATCAGTCTGTCTATGTGAAGTTTTTTCTTTTCGCAGATGATTATACAAAATTCATCTCCGCCAGTTCGGATACAATAATAATCTCCAAATATTTTTTTTAGTGCAACAGAAATCTGAATAATTGCATTATCACCAGCTTCGTGACCATATTTATCGTTTATAATCTTTAAATTATCTATATCAACACAAAGCATATAAAGCTGTCGTTTTTCATATTTAACTTCATCTAAAACATTCTGGAGAATTCTATCCATTCCCCTGCGGTTATAAAGTCCAGTCATAAAATCAATTGTATTTATAACTTCAAGTTCTCTTTTAACATAAAAACTCTGAATTTCATTAGCAGCCTGCAGAGAGTAAAGAAAGAAATAATCACTATCGACTTCAAGTTTTAATTTTACGGGTTCATATGCCATATAACCCAAAAAATATGTTTTGTAATATAAAGGAGAAAAAGTCATAACAACAGGCTCAGGCCCATTTAAAAAATCATAAGACAAAAGTTCAGACGAATTGAATTCTTTACGGCGAACTTGATTCTTTTTGTCCAGATAAACTTCAAATAGATTTTTAGAAATACCATATTTTGCCCCTTCATTATTACTAAAAAAGAATTTATCTTTTTTTTCTAAATCTGCATTCAGGCAAAAAGTAAATCTTTTAAATCCAAAAGAAGCTGCACCAGTTAATAAATGATAATATATTTCATCAGAAGTATCGGAATCGGAAATATAAATATCTGTCTTAATTAGTCTTTTATTAAAATCTAAAGTGAAATTCTTTTCATTATAACGGTCATCAATAAAATTATGCTCTTCTTTTTTAAAATGCATACAACCGCAGGATTCCTGAATTATTAATTCTGATTGAATTCTTATATCGCCAATTTCATTATTTCCATTTATCAATTCTTCCATCATCTCGTAAGTTTTAATACCTGCACTTTCATAATCAGAAGAAACTGTTGTAATTGACGGATGATAAACAAATGAATCGGTAATGCCATCAAAACCAGTTATAATGATATCATTAGGAATTCTAAATCCCCGGTTTTTAAGATAATCAGAAACTAAAATGGCCATTGTATCATTTGCACAGACAATAGCATCTGGAAGATCATATTCAAGCATTTTTTCAACACACACAACCGAATGTTTCCAGAAATGTCCGTAATCAATTCTTACTTCTTCGATAGGAATATTGTTTTCTGTCAGGATTTTTTTATAAGCAGCAAGACGTTCTTGAGTTTCTTTGTTATCTGGATATCCGCCAATAAAATTAATTTTTCTGCAATTATGCACTTTTACCAGATGATCAACAACAAGCTCCATTGCATAAGTATTTTCAAGAAAAACATTATGTTTAAGTTTATTTTGAATATCATTTACATTTATACAGGGAATATTATGTAAATCACATTTATCAGAAATCTCCTGGACTGTTTTTGTCCGATAGATGGAATTTCCTAAAAGTATAACTCCATCAACTAAATCATAATTTATAAGATTGAATATTTCAGATTCTCCGCGAACAAGATTTTTAGTAATCTCGATTCCTTTTGGAAAATCACCTTTGAGCATAAGAGAATTAAAAATCAAAAGATTAACGTCGTTTTTCTGGCATTTACGAAAAATTCCGTTGATAATTCTATAATCCCATTCCCAGTTACAACCAGAAACGCATACCGCTAATGTAAGCCTTTTTTCACCCTGACTTCGCATAAAATAATTTTACAGTAGAAAACAAGGATTTGTAAATCAAAGACTGATAAAAAAGGCGTTTATAAATATCAAAAATGATTTTATAAACGCCTTCTAATGTTTCTACAAGTTTTAATTAGTTCGAATTTCGAATTTTAATTGCATAAAATTGATTTTTATAATCGCATTTGCATTATGAAAAGACTGCCAGTCAG
>CAMGTC010000086.1 GCA_946061765.1 uncultured Treponema sp. | reverse complement strand
TCCGATAGTTTAAAAGGAGTAGTTGTACGCTTATACATCAACTCAGGAGCAAATAAGTGACAAAATCAGAATTTAAAACATTTTTAAAACCTATACCAAAGGCAGAACTTCATCTCCATATAGAAGCTGTTATTACACTTGCCGGTGTAAAAAAACTCTATAAAAATCGCTTTGGAAAGGAAATGACAAAAGAAGAACAGGTGGCTTTGTTCTCTTATGATGATCTGAATGGATTTATCCAGGCTTTCTTAAAAGTACAGGATATGTTCACTTCGGAAAAAGATTTTAACCTTGTTTTTAAAGAGCTGGAAAAATATCTTGTAAAAAACGGAATTACCTATTGCGAAGCCTTCTTTGCTCCTTCAGCCTTTATAAAAAAAGGCTTCAGCTACAAGAAAATGGTTGACATCTTCCACAAGCAAATCAAAAGAATCAAAGAAAAAGATGGCATTACAATCAAATTATTAATGGATGTTTCCCGTACATTTGGTTGCGAAAATGCAATGAAAAATTATGAGATGTTAAAAGCATATCCTTGCGAAGATATCATAGGAATTGGACTTGGCGGTGCTGAATCAAAAGGTCCTGCAAAAGATTTTGCCCCTGTTTACGAACTTGCTATCAAAGACGGCTACAAAGCTGTAGCTCATGCAGGAGAAGACGTAGGCCCAGAATCAATTTGGGATTCAATTAATTATCTTCATGCAATGAGAATTGGTCACGGAGTAACAGCAATTCAGGACAAAAAATTGATGGAAGAATTAGTAAAAACTCAACTTCCAATTGAAATTTGTATTACTTCAAACACCTTTACTAAAAAAGTTGTAAAAATGGCCCGCTACCATCCGGTAAAAAAATTCTACGATATGGGAATCATGGTTTGTATCAACACAGACGATCCAGTTTTCTTTAAAACAACAATGCTTGATGAATTATGGATTTGTTACAAGAGTCTTAAATTCTCTATGGATGAAATTAAAGAATTGGTTAAAAACAGTTTCAGATCTTCATTTTTGTCAGAAGACGAAAAGAAGAAAGCTCTTGCCTCTGTTGATAAAGCCTGGAAATAATGACCAAAATCGAAGAATACTACAATAAATTTCATGAAGAACACAGACTTACAACAAAACACGGTCTTGTAGAATTTAACACCAGCCTTCATTATATAAATGAGTGTATTCAACTCTACAAGGCAAATAATGCCTCTTCAAATATCAAAATTGCTGATATTGGAGCAGGAACCGGACGATATTCAGTTGAATTATGTCACCAGGGCTATGATGTTACTGCTGTAGAACTGGTAAAACACAATCTGGAAATATTAAGAAGCAAACACGAAAATATCAAAAGCTGGCAGGGAGATGCACAAAATTTGAGTTTCCTTGACGACGAGACTTTTGATATCACTCTTCTATTTGGCCCCCTCTATCATATCCACGGAGAAGAAAATCAATTAAAAGCAATAGAAGAAGCAAAAAGAATCACAAAGAAAAGTGGTTTTATTCTTATAGCCTATGTAATGAATGACTACAGTGTAATTTCTTATTGTTTTAAAGAACATAAATACAAAGAAGTTATGGAAAAAGGCGGTCTAAGTAAAGATTTTCATACAATTTGTACAGAAGATGATTTATATTATTATGCACGGCTTGAAGATATTAACAACTTGGCCCAAAAAGCCCAACTCACCCGCTATAAAATCATAAGCCCAGACGGCCCTGCAGATTATATGCGCAAAGAATTAAATCAAATGTCACAAGATGAATTTTCCGCCTTTTTACAATATCAACTGGCCAATGCCGAACGTCCAGAATTGCTGGGAGCTTCCAGCCACCTTGTAGACATCCTCCAAAAATAAAATACCTGCCAGCAGTAAAAATTTTGGGTCGTTGAATTTTATATATATTTTAAGTAAAATAACCCATTATGGATTTGATTAAAAAGCTTAATGAATGCGAAGCCCGCTTTAAAGAAGTAAGTGAACTTGTAATGGATCCTAATCTTGTAAAAGACCCTAAAAAATACAAGGACACCATGCGCGAACACGGATATTTAACAGAAGTTTGCGCCCTTTCAGAAGAGTATAAAAAAGTTCTTAACGGAATTCGTGATGCCAAAGAAATGATTACCAACGAAGAAGATGCAGATATGAGGGAAATGGCTCGCGAAGAATTAAAAGAACTGGAAGAAAAACAACCAACTCTCGAAGAAGAAATTAAACTTAAATTAGTTCCACCTGATCCACTGGACGAAAAAAATATTATTCTTGAAATTCGTTCAGCTGCCGGTGGTGATGAAGCTTCTTTATTTGTACGTGATCTTTGGGAAATGTACACTCACCTTGCAGAACGCAAAGGCTGGAAAACAGAAACTATGGAAGCACAGGAAACTGAAGTTGGTGGATTCAATAAAATCGTAACTTCAATTTCAGGAAAATTTGTTTATGGAACTTTAAGATGGGAATCTGGTGTTCACCGTGTACAGCGTGTTCCTCAAACAGAATCTCAGGGGCGTTTACAGACTTCAACAGCAACTGTAGCAGTTTTACCAGAAGCAGAAGAAACAGAAATTGAAATTAAACCTGGTGATGTTCGTATTGATGTTATGCGTGCCGGTGGTCCTGGAGGACAGTGTGTAAATACAACTGACTCTGCTGTACGTTTAACTCATATTCCTACTGGACTTGTTGTAATTCAGCAGGACGAAAAATCACAGATTAAAAACAAAGAAAAAGCTTTCCGTGTATTAAGAGCACGTTTGTTTGATTTGGAAGAAAGTAAAAAACAGGAAGAAAGAGCTGCTGCCCGTTCTTCAATGGTTGGTTCTGGTGCCCGTTCAGAAAAAATCCGTACTTATAACTTCCCACAAGACCGTGTAACTGATCACAGAATCAATTATAGCCAGCACAATCTTCCAGCCTTTATGATGGGCGAAATGGATGATATGCTTGACGCTCTTAATGTTTACGCCAAGGAAGAACAGCTTGCCGCTGATGTTTCATCTTTGGGAAACTAAAAACCATTAAAAGCAAAAAGTCCTGTCCAGGCAAGTTTAAGCTTAAAGCCTTGACTTCGAACTTTTTAGGGATTGTAATAATCCCTTCATCAAAAGGTGGCTGTTAATTCACAGTCACCTTTTTTTATGGAAATATACTTTTATGACAATTCAAGAATTTAAGAACAAAGCTCTTGCAATATTAAAAGAAAAGTCTCCTTCACCTTCCTTAGATATAGAAGTTTTACTGTCATATATTCTAGGCTACACAAAAACACAAATCCTTTTAAATCGCAATCAGGAAATTCCAGAAAATAAAATTGAATGGCTAAATCAAGCAGTTAATAAAAGAAGTCAGGGGCTTCCTGTTGCTTATATTACAGGGCACAAAGAGTTTTACGGCTATGATTTTTATGTAAGTCCGGCAGTTTTAATTCCTAAGCCAGATACAGAAATTCTTGTTGAAAGAGCAATAGAAATTATAATCGAAAAAATGGATAACAGGCCTAATTCAATTCTTACAGTTTGCGATATGTGCTGCGGCTCCGCCTGTATTGGACTTTCTGTTATTAAAAATCTTATTGAAGAATATAATATTCCAGAAGAGAAATTACCAAAGTTTACTTTTGTAGATATTTCTCTACCAGCTCTTGAAATTGCACTCAAAAATGCCGAAAAATTAAATCTTCCTTCTGAAAGACTGCGTTTTATTCAAAGTAATCTTTTTGATTTAATTCCCTGGGATTTTGACATAATTCTTACAAATCCACCTTATATTCCGGCAAAAATGGTAGATGAACTTTTAATGGATAATCGTAATGAACCAAGACTAGCTTTAGACGGGGACGTAAAATTAAACGGGGAACCTTCAGACAGCGATGACGGACTTGAAATTATAAGAAATCTTATTCCTCAGGCAAAAGAACATTTATGCCACTATGGAAATATCTTAATGGAAAGTGGAGAATACAACGCCCAGAAAGCAGCTAAAATTGCTGAAAACTTAGCTTTTAAAACAAAAATCCACAAAGATTTAGAAGGCCAGCCGAGACTGATTGAAATCTGGTAAAAAAACTCCCGAAAAAACCGGGAGTTTCAACTTATAAATCAACACATTCTGTAAAGAAAAGACTTATACCTTCTTTTGGAAAGTGATTTATTACAGCGGCAACTATTGCCTTGATTTTTTTTGCATTTTCTTCATTTACATAAGTAAACAAATCAAAATTCATTTCTGGCCAGGTTGAATCTCCAAGTTTTTTGGAATGCCCTCCACGCCCCTGAACATCAACAATAATTGTATATTGAACACCAGGAATTTCCGCTTCCAGTAACTCAACTATATCATCCTGAACAGATTGATTTGAAATAATTTCTGCCCTATACATTTTTTCCATTTGTTTACTCCCCCTGCTCTTCTACAATTTCATCTTGATAAGAAACTTTTATTAAAGCTTTATTTTTATCTTTCTGCTTCATTACAAGACTGTAAATAACAGGGATAATCAAGAGTGTTACAAAAGTACTTGAAATTAAACCACCAACTACAGCCATAGCAATTGGCTGAACCATCATAGCCTGTCCACCTGTAGCAAAACACATTGGCAGCATACCTAAAATAGTTGTAAGAGTAGACATTAAAACTGGACGTAAACGGCTCTTTCCAGACTGATAACAAGCTTCTTTTAGTGGAACACCTCGTCCTACAAGAAGATTTGTATAATCGACCAGCAAAATACCATTATTTACAACAATACCTACCAGCATAATTATACCAACCATAGACATAATAGAAATTGCCTGGCCGGTAATTTTGTAAAGGAAAACAAGTCCTATTACCAGGAATGGCATAGTGGCAAGATTTATTAAAGGAGCCTTCCAGCTTTCGTAGGTGGCGGCCATTACTCCAAATACAAGAATAATTGCCATTGCAATAATCTTCAAATAAAGCTTCATCTGAGTCATTGTATCGCCCCAGGAACCTTCATAACTAACAACTACGCCTTCTGGAATAATATAATTATTTGCCATATATTCTTTGATTTGATCTTCAACAAGATTAGCATTTGTGTTTGTAATAATACTTGCAGTTACATGAATAATTCTTGTTTGATTTTCGCGGCGAATAGAAACCGGCCCCAAACCTTTACGGAAAGAGGCAAAGTTAGAAACTGCAACCATTCCTTTTGAACCCCTTACATAAATCTGATCCAAATCGTCAATTGTTTTACGATCTTCCGCTTGATAAAGAACTACAACATTATAATCTTTACCGCCGTTTCTATATACACAGGCTGTTGTACCATTAATAGCATAGTTTATTTCTTTTGCTACAGTTGTTACATCTACACCAAAGGCATAAGCTCTTTCGCGGTCAATTACTAGTTCTACCTGAGGTAATCCCCTGTCCATAGAAATAGAAGCTTCTCCAGTATCCTGAATTGAATCAATTGCCTGAGACAACCAGTCAGCTACTTGCAGAGAGGCATCCATATCATCAGAGCGGATGGCAATATCAATATCTGAACCCATCATCTGACCACGCATTCCGGCATTAAAATAAAAAGTTACTCCAGGATAATCTTCAAAATGGGCTCTAAGTTTTTTCTGCATATCCAAAGCTGAATCAATCTGTTTATCACTTTCTGGTAGAGTGATTTGAATTGAACCTCTGTTAGATGCAGATGTGCGACCACCTTTTCCAATAGTTGTAGTAATATTTTCATAGCCTTTTAATTCATTTTTTACTATATCTTCAAAGGCAAAAACAACTTCTCTAGTTTCCTCCAGAGGTGTTCCCACTGCCATTGTAATATTCAAAGTAACAGAATCATCATGTCCACCAGGCATCATATTTATCTGCATAGTTCCCATAAGACCAAAAGCAATTACAAGAACTGCCAGAGAAACAACAATTGTGATGAGTCTATTTTTAAGACAAACTTTTAGTAACTTTGAATAAACATAAGTAATTCCATCAATTGCCTGTTCAAAAAGACCATAAATAAATCTTAATATTGGATTATTTACAGGTTTTAAATTGCGGTTTGTGAGTGGAAGAAATTTTCCTGCAAGAACCGGAACCAAAAAGATTGCAACAAGCAGAGAAGAAACCAGGGCAATTACAATTGTAAAAATAATATCTTTAAATAACTGACCCATCATTCCTAAATCTTTAATAAAAAAGAGAAATGGAACGAATACACAAACTGTTGTAAGGTTACCAGAAATTACAGACATGAGCATTTCCTGGCTTCCCAAAATAGCTGCAATTTTTGGTCTGGCTCCACGCTGGCGGTAAGAATAAATATTATCAATCATTACTATTGAAGCATCTACAACCATACCCAAACCAAGAATTAAACCTGTAAGAGTCATCATATTAAGAGTAATTCCAAAAATACTCATTGCAAATAAAGTAATAATCATAGAAAGAGGAATTGAAATTGCAATAATAATTGTAGATTTAAAAGAGCGTAAGAAAATCCAGAGAATCAAAACCGCCAGAATTAATCCCTGTAATAAAGAATTCATAAGAATATCTATAGTTTCACGGATAGATTCTGTATCATCAGAGATAATTTGCATTGTGATGTCTGAAGGCAATTTTCCTTTGAGCTGATCAATTTTTTTATAAACGGCGTTGGCAACATTCACAGAGTTTGAGCCAGATTGTTTAGTAATAGAAACATAAACACCTTTTTCGCCATTAATATAAGATTCGTTACTTGCTTCGGCAAAGCCCATGTAAGCCCGACCAATATCGCTTAATTTTACATCGTAACCATTTATTGTAGAAATTACAGTATTATTGATTTCTTCTATACTGTTAAACTGCCCGGTTGTACGAACAATATAATTTTTATGACCGTCCTGAACTTTACCACCGCCAAGTTCCAGATTTTGTTTAGAAAGAGCAGCAACAACGGTAGGAATTGTGTAACCATAAGCAGCCATACGATTTTGATTTAGTTCTACATTTACCTGAGCTGTACGACCACCTGTAACACTTGCTTCTGCAACACCATTAGCCTGCTCAAGAATATCAACAATCTGACTTTCGGCAATCTGCTTTATATCATCTACAGATCTATTTCCTCTTACAAGAATACGCATGATTGGCATAGAATCTGAACTAAAGCGCATAATTGTTGGTGAACTTGCAGCCGAAGGTAAAGCTCTACTCACTCGGTCCAGTTTATCGCGGATATCATTTACAGTAGCTTCCATATCGGTACCGTAATCAAATTCCAGCTGAACCATTGAAGAACCTTCCGAAGAAGTTGAAGTCATATTTTTAAGACCGTTTACCGAAACCACAGCAGATTCAATAGGTTTTGTAATTGTACTTTCTACTGATTCTGGACCTGCATTTGAGTAAGTAGTCATAATATTCACAATAGGATTTTCAACTTCTGGAAAAAGAGCAATTGCAATATTACTAAGAGTAAAAACTCCAAGAAGCCCCAAAAGAACAAAGATAATAAGAACCAGGATCGGGTGATCCATTGTTTTTCTTGCAATACTCATTAGTTACCTCTGTTTTTTGTAATGTCTTTGATTTTAGATCCTTGAGAAAGAGTAAGCATACCTTCAGTTACAATTCTTTCTCCCATTTCTACTCCAGTCAAAAGCTGATAGTAACCATCTACAATTTTTCCTAAAGTTACCTGACGTTTTGAAACAGTCTGTCCATCTTCATTAACAACGTAAACAAAATAATTATCATTATTATTTACCAGTGAATCCTGAGGAATTACCGGATAACCTGAATATTCACTTGTATAAAGTTTTACCTTTGCAAACATTCCGGCATCAATTCTGGAATCACTTTTATCAAAATTCAGAATGATTTCTTTAGTTCTTGTAGAAGCATCAAGTACAGGACTGATTCTAACAACTGAGGCTGGAAAAATAACTCCTGGATAAGCTTCCAAAGAGATTTCTGCCTTTTGCCCAATTCTAAGTTCTGCTACAAAACGCTCTGGAATTTTTGCAGTTATCTGAAGATTTTCTATATCTCCAATTTTTGTAATTACACTTGAAGTTGAAACTTTTGCTCCAGTTTTTGAAGGAGTTGAAAGAATGCTTCCACTAATAGGAGCAGTTACCGGGCTTTTTGCATAATAAGCACCTGGAGTTGAAGGATCAATGTAAGCAATGACATCCCCTTTTTTTACAGGAGAACCAAGTGAAACATTTACCTGAACAACTTCTCCACTCATAGAAGGAAAAACTTCAATTGCTGTTTGAGTTTCAATTTCGCCATTTGTTGTAACAAAATCTTTTAACAGAGTATCTTTGGCAGTAATAGTTCTAACAGGAGTAACAACTTCTGAAGAATTTCCGAATCCTCCAAATCCTCCCAAGCCGCCAAAAGCTCCATGTCCCTTATTTTTTGATTTTTTTATAAAAAATAAAGCAAGAAGTGTAAGAAGAATAATCACAGAAATTATAATTATATTTTTTACAATAACTTTCTTTTTGCTGCTTTTGATTTCACTCTCATCCAAATATTCTTTATCCAAGTCTGCCATTTTTACTACTCCTGTAAAGAATTATAAGTCCCAAAAGGAACTCCAAGTGTATTTTCAAGATCTAGAAGGGCCGAAATAATTGCATATCTCTGGGCCTGTAAATTATATTTTGCGCTTGCCAGATTTTCTTCTGCACTCTGTAAAGCCGAAAGAGATGAAGAACCTGCGTTATATGAATTTTTTGTCATTTCATAAGTTCTCTGCATTAAATCAACATTTCGCTCGTAATTAGAAAGTTGAGCCATAGCCTGATTTACTGCATTATAAGAATTACGAATTGTAATTGCGGCACTTGTTCTTGCATTTTCCAAATCCAATTCTAAAGATTTAAGATTTGTTTTTTGACTGGCAATACTCATAGCCCCGGAAGACCATGGAAGATATCCATCCAAAGGTATTCTAACTCCCAGAGAATAATTCATTGTAAGAGAAGAATCATCTGTCTTATCGTTACCAGCAAGACTTGCAGTAGAAGAAGCTGTAAGACTTGGTCCCCAGGCTGTCATTCTACTAGCCTGTAAAGAATTTTTCTGAGCTTCAATTTGAGCTAAAAGGCTTTTTACAGAAGGAATCTGGTCATAATTTTGATTTAATATTTCTTCATCAAGTTTTATATTGATTAAATCTTCAAGATTTCCTTCAAGTTCAATTTTATCAGTCAAAGGAATTCCAAGAACCTGTTTAAAAGAATCAAGAGAATTATTATATGAATTTTTCAAAGTATCTATTGAAGGCTTTTTACTTTCGTAACTGTACTGGGATGTAAGTAAATCAAGTTCTGAAAGGCGACCAAGATTATATTTTGTTTTATTCGATTCATAAGTCAGTCGGGCTGTTTCAAGAGCATTTTCTTGAAGAGCTATGTTTTCTTTTGTATAAAGAAGGGAATAAAAAGATTTTCTAACACTTAGCTCAACAGAACGAACCATTGATTCGTAAGAAGATTCCCCTGACTCATAAGCCAGTTTTGCGGCTTTGATTGCAGTAAATAAAGAAGGTGTAAAAGCAATTGTTACAGAAGCACCTGCAGACCATGTATTGCTAGAATTAACCTTATCATCTTTCCACTGATCTAAAGTTCCGGTATTTGTACCGCCATAATTTCCGCTTAAAGATAAACTTGGACTTATTGAATTCCAGGAAGAATTCTTTTTTTTCTTTAACAAATCAAGATTTAACTTACTTTTCTTAATGGATATATTATTTTCAAAAGCAAGTTCAACAGCATCTTCAACCTTAAGATTATAAGTTTTAATTTCTGAACCTTCCTGTCCAAAAAGAAAGCTTGCAATAAAAAAGGTTGAAGCAAGTAGCAGCACTTTTTTTAACATTTTAAACCTCGTCTTATTATATTAAAAAAAACAAACTTTTTAGAAAAAAATTACAAATAAATAGTATAAAAATAAAAAATTTATTGATATATATTAAAGAATAATTAATTGTAAAAACTTAGACAATTTTGTTGTTTTTATGGATAAGGATGAGATATTTAAGTCTTCCCAAGATGA
>CAMGTC010000085.1 GCA_946061765.1 uncultured Treponema sp. | reverse complement strand
TCACGACCGGGAGCCAGATATTACAACTAATCATTTTATAATGCGTTTGCCCTGGTCTTGGGGCTTTGGCTTGTTGACAATTTTAAATAAATTTTATATGCTCTTAAAACTATCGTTAGATTTTGATTATTGTTTTTAAGGAAGGATAAATACTATGTCAAGAATGTGTGATGTTTGTGGAAAAGGTGTAATGTCTGGAAACAAAGTTAGTAAATCTTATAATCATACACGCAGAACATGGAGACCAAATCTTCATACAGTAAAAGCTAAGCTTCCAAATGGTGAAGTAAGAACTCTTAAAGTATGTTCTGGATGTTTAAATGCTGGATTTATTGACAAGAAAGTTAGAGTTCCAAAGGCAGATGTTGCTCAGAACTAAATCTAGTTTTTTAATTTAATTCATCTTTTTAGGGGAATTTGAAAGGCTGCTCATTTTTTGTTGAAGAGCAGCTTTTTCTTTTTTAAAGGCTTTTTTGTTAATTTGAATTGGCTTAGGGATTGGAGTGGCTTGTCCCGAAGGGATGGAGCTTTTGCGGAACCACGGAAAGCCCGACCGCTTTAGCGGGAAGCTCCTGAATTTAAATCTTGATTAAAAGGCCGTCCCAGGAAGGCATTACTTTTTTTGTGAGTTTTGGAAATTCCTTGAGGTGCTTTTTTATGTATTTTTTAGTTTCTTCATGGCCGTCGTGGTGAGTCATGTGGGTAAAATAAACTTTCTGGGCACCAATTTTTTCTGCTGTTTCCATGGCCTGTAGATAATTAAAATGTGTTGAATGTTCTTTTACACGCAGGGCATCGATTATAAGTACTTTGAGTTGTCCGCAGTTTTTGTGAATTAAATCTATAGACTCCTGGCTGATATAGGAACAGTCGGTTAAATAAGCGATAGACTGGGGTTTTCCATTTTTTTCTTCGGTTAAAAGCCAGCCAAGTGTTTGCAGATGACCGTGCATCATTGGAATTGGAGTTATTTTTGTTTTACCAATATTAAAACTTTCTTTTGCTTTTATTAGCTGAACTTTAGCATGTCCACCGCCTTCTTTTGGGGGCACAAAAAAGTAGGAAAAACGATTTTCTACATCTTTAATTGTTTGGTGATTTGTGTAAATTGGAATTGGGGCCGCATCAAAAAAGCTGGCATTTGCTTCTGTTCTTTTAAAACAAACGCTTGAATAGGAGCGTAAATCGTCGATTCCGTGCAGATGATCTGCGTGACTGTGAGTTAATAGAAGGGCATCTATCTGATTTACCTGGTATTTTAATGCCTGTAGACGAAATTCTGGGCCTATATCTATAAGAATATATTTATTATCTTCTGTGCGAATGTAGACCGAAGCTCTGTTTCTTTTATTTTTTGGATTAAGTGAACGACAGACTTTGCACTGACAGGCTATAACTGGAACGCCATTACTTGTACCGCTTCCTAAAACTCTTAACTGCATAACTTTATTATAGTGATATTTATTTTGATGGAAAATATAGAAAGTTTTTGCTTTTGTTTTTTGTACAGTCTGACCAAAGATTCTTTTTTATGTAATTTAATTTTTAATGAAAACAGGTAATTCTATTCCATAATAACTAAAATTATTCTAAAATAGTTTAGTGAGATTAAAAATGGTAAATAGGAGGATACTTTGTCTGGTGGTTCAATGTTTTTACAACAGTTAATAAATGGCTTATCGCTGGGAAGCATCTATGCTCTTATAGCACTTGGTTATACAATGGTTTACGGTATTGTTAAACTTATCAATTTTGCTCATGGCGATGTTATGATGATAGGTGCCTATGCGGGGTACTTTGTTTTAATTAAAATGTGCAAAAATGGAAATGATATAAATGTAACAATTTTTGGAATGATTTGTGCCTTCCTTGTTGCAATGATTTTTTGTGCATTACTTTCCTTACTTATTGAACGCTTTGCCTATAGACCTTTAAGAAATGCACCACGTTTGAATTCCTTAATTACAGCTATTGCGGTTGAACTTATTTTACAGAATGTAATGCGTGTACTTCCTTTTGTTGGTCCTAATCCTAAGCAGTTCCCTACTATGCCTTTACAGAACTATGCAATTGGGGCAACAGGAGTTTCAGTTTCAAATCTTCAGATGATTGTAATTGGCTCTTCAATTGTTTTAATGGTAATTTTAAATATTGTTGTTAATTACACAAAAACAGGAAAGGCTATGCGTGCCGTTTCTTATGATATGCAGGCTGCAAGTCTTATGGGTATTTCTGTAAATAAAACAATTGCCATTACTTTTGTAATTGGTTCTATTCTTGCTGGAGCAGGCGGTATTTTATATGCAACAGCTTATCCACAGATTGAACCAACAATGGGTTATATGCCAGGTCTTAAGGCATTCGTAGCAGCCGTTTTAGGTGGAATTGGTTCTATTCCAGGTGCCATGGTTGGTGGTGTTTTACTTGGTGTTGCCGAAACTCTTACAAAAGGTTTTATTTCTTCCCAGTATGCTGATGCAATTTCTTTTAGTATTTTGATTGTGATTTTACTTGTTAAACCAACAGGTATTTTTGGTAAAAAACGTACTGTAAAAGTTTAAGTAAAGGTAAAGGAGATTAATGTTATGAAAAATAAGAACTTAAGAAATACATTGATTCTTGCAGCCTTTGCTTGTGCTGCAATTATTATTCCTGCTATTTTGATTAAATTTGAAGTTTTAAATGCATATACAGCTCAGATTATTACTCTTGCTGGTATTAATGCAATTATGGCTTTGAGTGTTAATATTATTTGTGGTATTACAGGTCAGCTTTCTTTGGGGCAGGCTGGTTTTATGGCAATTGGTTGTTATGCAACTATTCTTTTAACTCAAAATTGTCATATTCCTCTTGTAATCAGTATTATTATTGCGGCTCTTATTACCGCTTTCTTTGGATTCCTTATTGGTTTTCCAACACTTAAGCTGGACGGAGACTATCTTGCAATTGTAACTCTTGGTTTTGGCGAAATTATCCGTGTAGTTCTTGTAAATCTTAAGGGTATTACTGGCGGACCAAACGGAAAACAATTTATTACAGCTTTAGCCTTTAATTCAACTTTGGCCTATGTTGTAATTATTGGTGTTCTTGTAGTGATTATAGTTTTGCTGCAAAACTTTATACGTTCAACTTATGGTCGTGCAATTATTGCTGTTCGTGATGATGAAATTGCTGCTAATTCTTCGGGTATTCCTGTATTTAAATATAAGATGATTGGTTTTGTAATTGCCTCTTTTGTTGCAGGAATTGGAGGTGGTCTTTATTCATCATTTATTGGCTTTGTAAAACCAGAACAGGCTTCTTTTAATAACTCAATAAATTATTTGATTTATGTTGTACTTGGTGGTATGGGTTCTACAACAGGTTCAATTCTGGCAGCCTTTGTACTTACTTATTTACAGGAATTCTTAAGATTCTTAAAGAATTTCAGACTTTTGATTTATCCTGTAATTTTGATTATTGTTATGCTTTTCCGTCCTCAGGGCTTACTGGGACACAAAGAAATGTCTTTTGTTGGTCTTGTTGACTGGTGTAAAAAATCAGAAAATTGGAAAAATCTTGGAAAAAAAATTAAAGGATTTTTCTCAAAAAAAAGTAGAGAAGGAGGTTCAAAATAAATGAGCGAAATAAAAACTGTCCTTCAGGCAAATGAAATTTCAATTGTTTTTGGTGGTCTTACCGCTGTAAGTAATTTTTCTTGTGAATTAAAAGAAGGGGAACTTGTTGGTCTTATTGGTCCAAATGGTGCAGGTAAAACTACTATTTTTAATATGTTGAGTGGAGTTTATACTCCTACATCAGGTCAAATAACTTTTATGGACCGCAACGATAGAGTTCGTATTATTAATAAAAAATCTCCAGCCCAGTTAAATAAGCTTGGAATTGCAAGAACTTTCCAGAACATTCGTTTGTTTAATTCTCAGACTGTTGCTGATAATGTACGAATTGCTCTTCATAACCAGAGAATTGTAAATCCTCTTGATGTTTTATTCAGAACTCCAAAATTCCGCCGTGATGAAAAGTTGATGGACGAGAAAGTAAATGAATTACTAGAAATCTTAAAAATCAGCAATAAAAAGTATGAACTTGCTTCTAATCTCCCTTACGGTGAACAGAGAAAATTGGAAATTGCCCGTGCTTTGGCTTCTAATCCAAAACTTCTTTTATTGGATGAGCCTGCCGCAGGTATGAATCCTCAGGAAACTGAAGAACTTCGCCAGATGATTGAATTAATTCGTAAACATTTCCATTTGACTGTTTTATTAATTGAACATGATATGAAATTTGTTATGCAGATTTGTGAAAGAATCATGGTTCTTGATTATGGTAGAATTATTGCAGAAGGTTTACCAGAAGAAATTAAAAAGAATCCTGATGTTATTAAAGCTTATCTTGGTAGTGAAGCCTAAGGAGTTGGATAATGTTGTTAAAAGTTGAAAATCTAACTGTAAATTACGGGGCAATTAGAGCTCTTAAAAATATTTCTTTTGAAGTTGAAAAGGGTGAAATTATTACTTTGATTGGTTCAAACGGAGCCGGTAAAACTACAACTTTACATTCAATTTCAAATATCATTAAAAAAGCAGATGGTAAAATTACATTTAATGACGAAGATATTACAAGCCTTGCTGCAGATAAAATTGTTACCCGCCATTTAATTCAAGTTCCAGAGGGAAGACGTATTTTCCAGAACTTAAGCGTAAAGGAAAATCTTGAATTAGGCGCTTTTCTTAGAAATGATAAAAAGGGCATTCAATCTGATATGGAAAGAGTTTTTGAATACTTTCCAAGAATGAAAGAAAGAATTAAACAGAATGCCGGTACACTTTCTGGTGGTGAATTGCAAATGCTGGCTATGGGACGTGCTTTAATGGCACAGCCAGAACTGTTATTGCTTGATGAACCTTCTATGGGGCTTGCTCCAATTTTTGTAGATGAAATCTTTAATATCATTCAAAAAATTAATAAAGACGGTACAACTATCCTTCTAGTTGAACAAAATGCTTTTAAAGCTTTGTCAATTGCTAATCGAGGGTATATACTTGAAACAGGAGAAATTACAAAGAGTGGTCCAGCTCAAGATTTAATTTCAGATCCTGCGATTAAGCAAGCTTATTTAGGAGGCTAATTATGATTATTAAAGATGTAATGACAAGAAATCCAATTTGTGTAGAAGTTGATACTTCAATTGTAAAAGCAAAAGAAATTTTAAATAAAAATAATTTCAGCAAGCTTCCTGTTGTTGATAAACAGAAGAAATTAGTTGGTATTATTACTAAAAATGATATTTCTAAAGTTTCGCCTTCAGATGCAACAACTTTGGATAAATATGAAATTTCTGCATTACTTGATAAACTTACCTGTGGAAAATGTATGACAAAAGATGTTATTACAATTTCAGAAAATCAGATAATTGAAGAAGCTGCCAGAATCATGGTAGACAGCAATATTGGTTGCGTTCCTGTTGTAAAAGATGATTTGGTAATTGGAATTGTTACAGAAAGTGATTTGTTCGAAATGTTTACAAATATGTTCTGTGCCCGTCTTAAAGGGGTTCGTGCAAATTTCCAGATGGCAGATAAACCAGGTTCGCTTGCATTGTTGTTTAGCAAAATTGCAGAATTGGGAGGAAACATTGTTTCCGTAGTTACTCGTGAATCAGAAATTGCTGGAAATAGAAGAGTTACAATCAAAGTTCTTGATGTTGAACTTGAACCAGTAAATAAAATTCTTGAAGATTGCGGAGCCACAATCATAGATATTCGTGTCGCATAATTATTCTTCAGCTCAAGTAATAAGCTTTTTTTTGAAGAACGAAAAATCTGTTTTTACAGCAAATGATTTTTGCAAATATCTTAAACACTATGGGGTAAGAATTACTTTATCCCAGGCAACAGATTTACTTCGTTCTTCCAATATTATTTTTCCTCTCATAAATGACCAGTTCATTACAAGAGCAGGTGCATTCACCAATAAGTATTTTAGTTTTAAACCAAGTAAAGAAGAAGTTGAAAAAGGTTATTTTTTAATTGGTCACCGTGGAATGCCTTTTGTAAATCCTGAAGTGAATCCAGATTCTTTTGAAGTTTACAGTGGAAATGGTGAATCTATTCTCCTGCCGGAAAGCGTTACCTTTTCTATGAATTTGGCTATGGATGTTTTTGCTCTTTTTGGGGAAGGTTATGTTCTTCCATACATTCTAAATGACAGTGCCAATAAAAAGATTTCTTTATCTTCTGTCCAATATAATCTTCCAAGTCAGGTTACTTTAACCGCATGGCCAATTAGTAAACTTAAGGGCGGTAACAATTTTACCTATGGTGATAGAATTTTATGCCGGGTAATAGACTGGGATTCTTCTTCTATTTCAATGTCAGTTTTAAAAAATGAATCTCAAAATATGGCTATTTCAAAGGCTTCAATAGAAAGGGAAAACTGGTATTCGGCTTTTGAAGAAGGTTTGTTACGGGAATTTGATAAGCACGGGCCAATGAATTCAATAGAAGAGCAACTGGCTCTCTTGTTTTTGGAGAATCAGGAAAGTCTTATTATAAAAAATTGTGGTTCCTGTGAAGAGTTCTTAAAACATACTAATAAAATTGCATTTTCTTCTTTTGGAGTTGAATCAAGAATATGGAAAAATGGAGAAGATGTTCCTTATGTTGGAAGCTGGAATAAGGATTTTAATAAAGAATTGATTATAACAGAGGTAGGTACAACTTTTTCACCTTCTATTGTTGATGCCTATCTCCTTGATTTTATTTCAAAAGAGAAAAATAAAGATAATACAAATGAAGATTTTGAAAATCTCTTTGATAAAGTGGTTCCAAGTATTATAAAAATGAACCGACAAGAAAGGGAACTCATTTTATTGAACATGAAAAAGCGTCATGATATACTAAAAAAATCTTATAATCAGTTTAATGATTATAAAGTTGCGCCTTTAAGAAGTAGAATTCTTACTTTATTTTTTGATGTTACAAATCTTTTATGTGATATTGCTAGTTCGGGAATTAAAGTAATTGAATTTCCTCAGCAGGAATTAGTTGTACTTACGCAGCTTTTCTCTCATACAGCAAGATTACTGGAAGAGGTTGTTGATTTTCCTATTAAGGACCAGATTCCAATTGAAGAACTTTCTTTATCCCTTGAAGGAATGGAAGAAACCTTTGATGGTATAAAGGGGATTTTAATAATAGAATTGGAAAAAAATCGGCGCAAAGGTTTTGAAATTATTAGTTAAGGTTTAATAAGATAATAAAGTTTTTCAGGAGATTGACAAATGGAAAATGATGTGGATATTGCACAGTTGATTCATAAGGGGGGTATTATTACCGACATGGAAGGTAATACTCCAAAAGAAATTTATGAAAAAGTATCAAAGATGATAAAATTACCCGATGGTATTACTTCTGAGCAAGTGTATAATGCATTATGTACTCGTGAAGATGTTCTTAGTACAGCAGTTGGTAATGGAATTGCTTTACCACATGCTCGTGCCCCAATTATGAAGAGTGAAAATGATCAAATGATTGTTGTAGTTTATTTAAAGAAGCCTTTGGAAATGCAGGCTCCTGATGAAAGACCTGTAACTACAATGTTCGTTCTTCTTACTTATAATTCACAAGTACATTTGAAAGTTTTATCTACTTTGGCTGGACTTTTTAGAAGTTTAAGATTTAGAAAAGCTTTGGAAGATAGAGCTTCTGAACAAGTTCTCTCGGCTCTTATAAAAGAATTAGATTAATTTATATTTTTTATTAATAGATTTATGAGGTATTAATTATGGACAAAAAAGGTGTTGAGGCAGTTGCACTTTCAATTCGCAGCTTGTCAATGGACGCAATTCAGAAGGCAAATTCAGGTCACCCAGGCCTTCCACTTGGTGCAGCAGAAGCAGCTGCTCTTCTTTACGGTGAAATAATGAAACATAATCCTGCTAATTCAAAATGGGCTGATAGAGACCGTTTTATTCTTTCTGCAGGTCATGGATCAATGTTGCTTTATTCAATCCTTCATTTGGCTGGATACAAAGTAAGTATGGATGATATTAAGAACTTCCGTCAGGTTGGTTCAAAATGTCCAGGTCACCCAGAATATGGTGATACAGATGGTGTTGAATGTACTGCAGGTCCTCTTGGACAGGGTGTTTCTATGGCTGTTGGTATGGCAATGGCTGAGTCTATGCTTGCTGCAAAATTCAATACTTCTAAACACACAATTGTAGATCACTATACATATTCATTGGTTGGTGAAGGTTGTTTACAGGAAGGTGTTGCTTCAGAAGCATCTTCTTTGGCTGGTAACTTAAAACTCGGAAAATTAATCGTATTCTACGATGAAAATAAAATCTCAATCGATGGTTCTACAGATATTACATTTACTGATGATATTGCAAAACGTTACGAAGCTTATGGCTGGCAGGTTTTGCGTGGTGATATGTATGATGTAGAGGGTACTCTTGAGCTTGTAAATAAGGCAAAAGCTAATAAAGATCAGCCTTCTTTAATTATGCTTAAATCTATCATTGGTAAGGGGGCTCCAAAACAGGGTAAAGCTGATGTTCACGGAGCACCTCTTGGAGCAGAAGGAATTATTGAAGCAAAGAAAAATCTTGGTCTTCCAACAGATAAAGATTTCTATGTTCTTCCTGAAGCTTATAAATATTTTGAAGATAAAAAAGAATCATTTGCAAAAGCTGAAGCTGACTGGAATACAGAATTTGCTGCTTGGGCTAAAGAAAATCCTGAACTTAAAAAAGAATGGGATGCTTACTATTCAGACGGTGTAACAAATCCAGATGTCAAAGATGTTGAATACAAAGTAGGCGATGCTTGTGCCACTCGTGATGCTTCTGGAAAGGCTTTGAATGTAATTGCTGCTCGTTATGGTAACTTAGTTGGTGGTTCTGCTGACCTTATGGGACCAAACAAGACAGCTTTCAAAAATACTGATAATGGTACATTCAGTCCTGATAACCGCAAAGGTCGTACAATTGAATATGGTATCCGTGAATTTGCAATGTCTGCTGTAGCTGCTGGTATTTCTTTACACGGTGGACTTCGTCCATTCTGTGCTACATTCTTAGTATTCGCAGATTACTTAAGAGGTTCTTTACGCGTTGTTTCTTTGATGAATCAGCCTGTAATTTATGTATTCACACACGATTCAATTTACGTTGGTGAAGATGGTCCAACTCATCAGCCAATTGAAACTATGACTTCTCTCCGTGCAATTCCTGGAGTTCAGGCTATTCGTCCTGGTGACCCAGAAGAATCTATGGAAGCTTGGAAAATTGCTTATGCTTCTAAAGATCATCCAGTTTGTATGGCATTTACACGTCAGGCCCTTGCTGTTTACGAAAAAGCAGATAAAGACTGGAAGAAAAACATGGCAGAAAAAGGTGCTTATGTTGTAACAGAAGGTGCTGCTAATCCTGATATTACAGTTCTTGCAAGCGGTTCAGAAGTTAATATGGCTTTGGATGCAGTTAAACTTGTTAGTGGAAAAACAATCCGCGTAGTTTCAGTTCCAGATTTGAAGAAATTTTCTGAACTTTCTAAAGCTGAACAGAATAAGATTATGGGAAATCCAAAACGTGTAGTTTGTACTGAAGCTGGTATTTCTATGGAATGGTTACAGTTTACTGATAAAGAAAACTGTTTCTGTATTGACAGATTCGGTACTTCAGGTCCAGCTAATAAAGTAGCAGAATACTTAGGATTTACAGCAGAAAAATTAGCAGAGCTTTTAAATAAATAATTCAGTGGCGAGTTTAGCTGTTTTTTGCGCAGCAAAAATGGGAGCCTTCAGCGACCAAAGCGAAACTCGAGAAGCAGGTGCAAGCCTGCGGCATTTACTGCAGAAAAATTAGCTGAACTTTTGGCAAAATAAGTCCCGGCGAGTTTTGCATATGCAAAACTCGAGATTTAAAATAGAGGGCGAAATTTAAGCCATCTATTTTAAACGTTGGTATAAACAAAATGCCAAGCTGAAAACTTACGAGAAGGAAGAACTAAACTTCAGCATGGCTCTACGGGCG
>CAMGTC010000084.1 GCA_946061765.1 uncultured Treponema sp. | reverse complement strand
GGTACTTAATGAAATGAAGCTGGCAGAGATTCCTAATGATAATGCGGAGAAAAATAAATGAACCAAGAACTAACCACCGCCGTAAAAGCAATAAAGACAGCAATTTTACAGTCTCAGTATCAGGCAGCGAAGGAAACAACTCGTGTTCAGCTTATTCTTTATTATGGCATTGGTCGCTATCTTTCTTCAAAGAAATGCAAAGAAACGTGGGGGACAAGTGTTCTTGAAAACATAAGTTCTCAACTTAGAAAGGAACTTCCTGGTTTGCGAGGATTTTCGGCTACAAGTCTTAAGAAAATGCGTCTTTTTTATGAAAACTGGAATTTTTTAGAAGATTCTAATTCGTCCGTTATGACGGATGAATTGCCCGAAAAACTTAATTCGTCAGACGAGTCTGACGAATTAACAGCAATAATCCCGATTACCGATTTTAAGCTTACAGGAATCAATCTTGCAGACTTCCCTGTAGAAGACTTTTTTAAGGTTCCTTTTTCTCACCATATTACAATTTTTAGCAAAGTTAAAAATCTTCAGGAACGCTACTATTACATACATCGTATTGTAGAAAGTTCTGCCAGATTTGGATGATATTAAGAAGATTATGTAGAGGATTCAAATAATATAATGAATGTTTTTGATTCTATTCCAGATGGATTTTTTAATTGTCTCGCAAGTTCTGCAAATCATAGAGCTTATGCAGGATGTCTGAATGCAATCTACGAGCAGTATAACAGTGCTGTTTCTTATAGATTACCTAGAGCAGATATTCGGGATTCATTAATTATATATCTTTTGCAGAATCATATTGAACTAAATGAAGATGGTACTGAAGATTTATCAGCTGGAAACGATCAAGCAAATTTTATAATTAGAAAGTTTGTCACTGCTGGTTATATTGAAGAAGAAACTGATGATACGACTTTTGAGAAATATATTGTAATGACTGATAACGGAATTGCACTTGCAGAATTCTTAGAAAAACTTTCAAAACCGCGTAGAGCAGAATATTCTAACTATATTTTGAATATTTATAATCGCTTAAAGTATCAAACAAATGAACAGAAAAAAGAACCATATAGTTTGCTGGTAAGGCCTGCTTTTGAAGATGCAAAAGCTCTCGCATCTGACCTTAAAAAGCTTTCAACATCCATTAAAAAGATTATTGAAACAATGTTACACGAAGGAACGCTTGTAAGTCTTACGGAAAATATTATCAAGTATTGCGATGGAGATTTTATTCGGGAATATTCAAGGCTTGTTAAGCAGCAGAATATTCATCTTTACAGAAATTATATCACACAGGAACTTGAAAGACTAAAGGGTGAATCTTTCGATTTGATAGTTCAAAATCTTATGAATGAAGAAAAAATCGACATGGATGAAGCTGAAGAAAGAGTTTCTGAAATGATAGATTCAACTAAAACCTTCCTACATGATGACTATAACAAAATCATGGAAGATATAAAACAAAAGATTAATACATACATCCGAATTGCAATTGCGCGAGAAAGAATGCTTCGCAATAAAGGATTTGACTTGAAAGGTTGTGTAGAACAGGCAGTCCGTCTATTGATTCAAACTGAAGATACGAATGATGAAGATTTTCAAACATTATTCCGTATACAAAAAAATGAATTCATAGATACAAGCTCTTTGTATGTTCCAAGAAAATTTAGTTCCTTAAATCAGAATACAGAAAATGAATATTATGAGCTAAGTGAGGAAGCGAAAGAAAAACAGGCTGCATTATTACAAAAAGAAGCTGATAATCCATTCTCTAAAGATAAAGTAAAAGATTATTTCGAAAAATATCCTGAGAGTACATCACTTACTTTAGAGAACAAAGATAATATGCTCTCAACGCTTGCAGCCTTAACTTATGCAAAGGAAAATGGCTGGAATATTACTTCATATGATGAATATATAAAGAGTGATGATTATAAAATGCGAAAATGGGAGGCTACAAAAAAATGACAGCTGATGAATATTGGTCTTCAACATTTACTTCTCAAGAAAAACTTTTGTTCCAGAGAGTATGTAGAACGCTCTTAAAAAAGACATTTATTGTCCGTGATAAAGATGAAGATAACCGCAGAATGTATTTTTTCGCATCTAAATATTCCGATTTTCTAACAAAGTATTTTTCATATATGGGCTTCGATGTTGCAGTTTCTAAAGATGCAGGAGTTGTAATGCTGCAAAATTATACAGGAGTGGGAGAAAGCGCAAAACTTACTGTAAATAAATATCTTTTTAAGAAGACGGAAACTATTGTTCTGTGTTGTTTATGGTCTTTATATTCTGAAAAAATAAGGAGCGGTTCTTTAGCAAAACAGATTACAGTTACCCTTGCTGATATAAATATAGAACTTGATAAATATGATTTTAAGGATAATATCGATAAAGGACGCTGGACTGAGTTATTGGGATTGTTTTCAAAATTCAATTTGATTGCTACAAAAGGGGAAGTTGGACCCAATGATTTTTGTATTATTTTATTTCCTTCACTTCAGTTTGCCCTTGATGAAAAAGAATTCGCTGAGTTTGTAAGTACTACAGAAGCAAAATTTAGAAATCAAGATTCTAATATTAATTTTGAAGATGATGAAAGTGATGTATCTGAGTCAGATATAGATTCTTTTGATATTGAATTTGATGAGTCAACAGGAGATGCAGAATGACAGAAATCTTAAATCGTAAAACAGCTAAACGTCTCCTTTTAATTAACTGGTCATGCTTCCAGAATGAGATAATAGAATTAGGTTCTTCGACTCTATTTACTGGTGTAAATGGAACTGGAAAAACCACAATACTTGATGCAATGCTTTATCTTTTAACTGCTAACAGGCAGTTCAATAAAGCTGCAGATGATAAAGATAGAAATGTAACTGCATACATCCATGGAGACAGAAAAACTAATGGCTCTGACAGATATTTACGCAAAGATGCCGTTACAAGTTACATCGCCATGGAATTCTTTGATCCGGCTTCTCAAAAATATTTTGTTGTAGCTGTTTGTATGGAATCAAAGAATCCACAAGATGCCGCTGAAAGCAAATGGTTTATTTTTGATAACTGTAGATTTGATGATATAAACTTTTATGATATTGAGGCATTAAAAGAAAAACGATTTATTACAACAGCAAAAAATAATCTGACAGTTAAAGGTATCCCTATTAAGGCTGGAGATTTTTTAGGAAGAGATAAAGCAATTGAACAGGTAAAACGAGTTCTTGGAATTCGAGGAGATGCAAAGAAGTTCAGGGAAAAACTTTTAAAAATGACGGCATTTGATCCTGAACGTAATGTAGATAAATTTCTTCAAGATTCCGTTTTAGCGGATATACCAGTTCATTCTCTTGATCTTTTACGTGAACAGAAAAAGCTTTATGAAGAAGCACGTATTATGTTTGAAAACATCAAAACAAGAAAAACAGTTCTTGATCAGATTGAAGAAACAACTAAAGAATACGAAAAACAACTCAAAACAAAAACTCTTCGTTCCATGATGTTTGAATATCAGTACATCAACAAGAATATAATTGAAATTAAAAATAAAAATATTGAACTTGAAAATCTAAAAATCGAAAAAATAAATCTAGCAAAAACACGAGAAGAAGCTGCATCAAACCTTGAAAAGGCTAGAAAACTTCTTTCTGAGGCAGAGGGTAAAAATGCAAATGTAAAAGCAGGCCTTGAAAAACTCGAAGAAGAAAGAGATGTTTGTTCAAAAAAAATAATAGAAGATGAAAACTCATTAGCACAATTAAAACAACTTCAGATTGCCTTAAAGTCACTTATTTTTGTACTTAAAGATTTTATTAATGTAGAAGAGAAAGAAAAATCTATTCTTGAAAATCTTGCAGAAAGTGATTTCACTACTTCAGAAAAACGTCAAACTTTTTTATCTTATGGAGAAAAGGCTAAAAATCAGAATATCCTTTTGATAAAAGATATTGGACGAAAAGAAGATAGGCTTTATGAATTAAAAGAAGAACTTTCAAAAACAGAAAAACGAATAAAAGAACTCGATGCAAATATTGTCTCATTTCCAGATGAAGCAGAAGAATCAAAGCGTATTATTAAAGCGGAGTTTGAAAAACGTGGTATTCAAAGCCCAGTAAGATTTTTTGCAGAACTGGTTGAGTCTTTTACAGACGAAAAATGGCGTCCTTCGATAGAAACCTTCCTCGGTAGAAAACGATACTTTATTATCGTTGATGATGATGCTTGCTCTGCAGCCTTAAATATACTACGTGAAAAACGAATGTTCACAACCAATGTAGTTCTGACTGATAAGATTCAGGAAAGCGAAATAATACAAGATTCTGCAGCCTCGGTTTTGAATATAAAGAATAAAGCTGCAAGAAAATATGCAAATTATCTTTTGAATGGCATTCATCTTTGTGAAACTGAATATGAGCTCCATGAGCATCCTAAAGGTGCGCTTATGATGGATGGAACACTTGCAAAAAGTTATTCTGCTAGTCTTATGGAAATTCGCAAAACAAAATTCTGTATGGGTAATGATGTTATAAAGATTCAGCTTAAACAAACTCAGAAAGATAAAGAAGAATTGCTTTCAAATATTGATGTTGTAAGAGAAAGTATATCTAAAACAGAACAATTAAAACGCTTAATAGAAAATATAAATTGGGATGCTTCTGATTATAATTTTGATTCCAAAGAAAGTTTAAGGATTCAAACTAAACGCAAGAATGAACTTGTTTCTCAAATTGAAGAATTGAAAAATAGTCCGGATATGCTTGCAGCAATGAAAGAAATTGAATTTGCTCAAAAGAATTATGATTCAGCAAAAACAAAAGAAGAGAAAGCAATTGAATACTGTACAACAAATTCAAATAAAATAAATTCTATCCAAAAAGAAATAGAGTATCTGGTATCAGATTCTAATTCTCGTAAAGAAACATACACTGAACTTATAAAAAAAAATCCAGAACTTGAAGCCGAGATGATTGCTGAATATGAAAGACAATCTACATTAAGAAAGAATCCAATTGTAATTGGCGAAAAACATATGAAACAATTAAATGTAGATGTAGAAAATGCCAAAAAGAATCTGGAAAATATTCAACTTGAATACAATAAGCTTTCTGATTTACCACTCGATAATCGTGGAATTGAATTTATTTCTTTTTATCGAGAGCAGTACAGAAATGTTGCAAATGTAAAAATCGATGAAGCGAAAGATAAGTTAGAAGAACAATCTGTAAAATTACGTGATGTTTTCCTCCATGATTTTGTATCAGAATTAAAAGAAAATATTGATAAAGCAAAAGAAGAAATAGATAAGATTAACTCAGAACTTAAACGCATCCCTTTTGGTCGTGATATTTATCAATTCAAAATGCTTCCCAAAGGTGATAGAGAAATTTTCTTCACTATTTTAGACAATTTGTCTGCATTACAAGGAAATCCGGATTTATTCAGTTCAGATTCTGGTAATGATGAAAAATTAAATTCTGATGTACAGGATTTCTTGGAAAAGATTCTTTCAAGTGAAGATGAAAACGACTACTCGGATTATAGAAATTATTATAATTATGACATGCTCATAAAGAGTAATTCTGGTGATGAAATTACTGAAACTGATTTGTCGAAAAAACAAGGTTCTGCTTCTGGTGGTGAAAAACAGACGCCTTACTTTATTGTTCTAGCCGCAAGCCTTTTGCAATTTTATCCTAAAAATGTAACATGTGCGAGAATTGCATTTATTGATGAAGCGTTTTCAGCTTTATCAAAAGAACGAATTGAACAGATGGTAAAATTTTTGGAGGATAATAAGTTCCAGGTTTTCTATGCTGCTCCTCCTGAAAAAATAGATTCTATAGGTCGTTACATTGATAACACTGTAGCACTCTATACGGATGGTCGCTACACAAAACCAATTGAAGGTTTTAGGCAGTAAAATGGCATATTCAAAAATACAAAAGAAAATACTGGAATTACTTCTCAAAAAATATGAATCAAGTAAAACTTATGACGGTCAGAATGAAGTTACGCAATCATTCTCTATATTGCCAGAAAAAGTTTTCCCTGATTACAACAATGATTTTACAGATATCGACAAAATAAAAGATTTTGAGAACGATATAGAAATTTTGCAAATCAACTCTCTTGTCGTTATTTCAAAAAAACAGGATAGAGTTTCAAAGATTACAGCTATTTCCTCTGATGAAAATTGGAACAAGATTCGAACAATTCTTGGAGTCAAAGATAGGAATACGAGAATAAAAGAAGAAATAAATTTTTACTCAAATATTTTTGATGATTCATCTGTGCATAAAATAATAAAGGATTTTTGCAAAACTCAAATTGAGCGACTCCAGGGTGGAAAGATTGCAGAGTACTCTTTAGAAGATGCTAACAACATAATTGCACTTTTGTCTTTTATTTTGCAGAACAAAAATGAAATCCTTGAACGGGAACTATCTATTTCTGTATTAGCAAATTCTAAGTCTTGGGAATCAAAATACAAAACCAAAATTTTACGCATTCTTAAAAATAGTGGATATTTTAATTCTTTAATTGAAAATTGTGCTGATGAAAAAGAAGTAAATAAAGTCATTCTTGAAGAATGTAATATTTTTGCAAATCCTTCTTATGTGTATTTTAAGGGAAACGGAACAATATTTTTTGAAAACGGTAACATTACAAAAACTTGCTCTGAAATACCATTTGCTATTTCCTCCGCCTCAATCGAAAAAATTAATTCCTTTGAAATAACTGATTCTAAAATAATGACCGTAGAAAACTTGACCTCATTTAATAGAATAAATAACTCGGATACTTTTTATATTTTCCTCTCAGGCTATCACAATAGCGCAAAGCAAAACTTCCTGAAAAAAATCTACAGTCAAAACGCGGAAAAAGAATATTTTCATTTTGGAGACATAGACCCGGATGGTTTTTATATTTTGGAAAATCTTCGCTCAAAAACAAGTATAGCTTTCAAGCCTTATAAAATGGGAATTTCGGAACTGGAAAATTATTCCGATTATACAAAGACACTAGAAGAAAACGATATCTCGAAAGCCAAAGCCTTGATAGATAAAGGATGCCATAAAGAAATCATGGAATATATGCTACAGCATAATCAAAAGCTGGAGCAAGAAATAATCAGCTGGAAGCTGAAGGTTTGATTGTAGGGACTGGAGAGAACAAGACAGATTTACACCTTATAAAGAAGATGAAGTTCCATTTATTTCAGATTTATCTGGATATAATGTTGAAGAATTAAAACAACAATGGTTTGACGCAGGAACTTTTAAGAAATTGGTGGATGACTTTCGAAATACATGACAGATAATAAAAAAGGGAACTTCGGAGTTGTTTGGTAATGCAAAAAGTAACACCAGCCTCTCTTGCACGAATCATATATCACATATTATAGTATGAATTATCAAAAAATCCGTAATTTCTTAGTTACAAATACAAATTCAAAATTCCCCTCAAAATTCCCTTGAATTCCTCCCTAAAATTCTGATATTCTACTAGAACCTAGCACTAGCTAGAAATATTTATAAGGAGTCCTATAATGGCAACAAGAAGAGGTCCTAGATTCAAAGAATGTAGAAGACTTGGTGTAAACGTATGTGGTCACCCTAAAGCAATGGACAGAGCTAACAGTCCTGCTTTCAGTAAAAAACACAAAACTTCAGAATATGGTTTGCAGTTGATCGAAAAACAGAAGATCAAAGCTTACTACAATATTCTCGAAAAACAGCTTGTACGTGCTTACAAAGCTGCAGCAAAAGCAAGCGGAAATACTGGTGAAGAATTGCTCATCGGTCTCGAATGCCGCTTAGACAATCTTGTTTACAGAATTGGATTTGCTAATACAATTCGTATGGCTCGCCAGATGGTAAGCCACTGCCACATCCTTGTTGACGGAAAATGTGTAAACATTCCTTCATTCAAGGTAAAAGTAGGTTCAACAATCCAGCTTTGTGAAAAAGCTCGCAAAAGCGAACAGTTCAAGAAATGCTTCTTGAGCGACAACAAAGCTCCTATCGCTTACATCACTCGTGATGAAGCTAACTTTGCTGGTACACTTTCAGCTCGTCCTGTACGTTCAGAAATCCCAGTTCAGGTTAAAGAACAGCTCGTAGTTGAATTCTACTCTAAATAATAGTTAGGGTGATTCCAAAGGAAGCAAAGCGTCTGGCAACAGAACGCTTTGCTTTTTTTTATGGGCTCACGAGCCCATAAATGCAGGGTCTTCAGGAACAGCGCATTGGATAACCAGTCAGCAATTCAGGCTGTGAATACAGAGATTAACAGATTTAAACTCGTATAATTTTTCATAAGGAAATAACAAGCAATGTCTACTCTCTTTGACTACTTAGACTGGCGTGGAGATATTACTTTTAACGAAATGGAACCAAATAAGCTGGATGCTGCAATTCTTGCGCATCTGACTTATGCTGCGTTTGATGGTTTAGTTCCTGAAAATTTTAAAGAAACAAAAACACTCTCTCAATTTGCATCGGACTTTAACAAGGCTCCTGATTATCAGACTAGGGTTAAGGATAAATTCCTCAAGAATAAAAAAACTGATGACATTACACAGCATCTTGCCGTAACTAAACGCTTCGGTGATATCAAGCTTACAGGCTACAGAAATATTTACAATGCAGAAAAAGCAGAACAGTTTGCAGCAATAACATATCGTTACGGTAAATATACAATTGTTGCATTCAGAGGAACTGACGATACCATTGCAGGCTGGCATGAAGACTTCAATATCGGCTGGATGGATGAAGTTCCGGCAGAAGCTGATGCTGTTCAGTACATTAAGGATCTTTCGAAAAAGATAAAAGGAAAACTGATCTTAACAGGACATTCTAAGGGCGGTCATCTTGCAGTTGCGGTTGCTGCTAAAGTTCCCTTTTTAATCAGAAGAAAAATCCAGCAGGTTTATAATTTTGATGGTCCTGGTTTTGCAGAGGAATTTTTCAAGACTGTGCAGTATAAAAGAATTGAGTCGCGAACTGAGTGGGTGTATCCAAGTGCATCTCTGGTCGGCATGATATTCCACCATCCGGACAATTTTGAAATTATCAAAGCAGAAGGAATCGGTGCCGTTAACCAGCATAACATCATTACCTGGAATATGATGGGCGGCGACTTTGTTCATGCAAATGGATTTGATGAAGGCTCGGGATTTTTTCATAAGGCTTTCAATGAATGGTTTGAAAACATCAGTCATGAACAGAGAGAAAAATTTGTTAAGGCATTGTTTGATGTTGTCGAAGCTTCTGGTGTAAAAACCTTACAGGATTTTGAAAAAAGTCTTATTGTTTCAGGAGTACGAATGATCACTAAACTGAACAGTATGGAAAAAGATTCAAAAGAAGAAGTAAAAAAAATATTGAAGATTTTGAGTGACGCTGTAAAAAAGACAGCCCGAAGCATAGAAAAAGAAAAAAAACTTCAAAAAAAATAAATTTTAAACTTTTACTTTAATGACAAAGATTTTTCTTTGTGATAAAGTTGAAGTCACATACAGAAAAAAAGTCGACCACTCTAACTAGTCGCAGTATCTCGATGGTTTATTACCTGATTGGATACAAAGATTCTGAAAAGGCCGTTGGCACGTAGTAACCTTAATTCACAGGAGGACGTAATTGTTCAATCGTAACGCAGACATTCACCGTAACACACGCACGATTATTACATCTCTACTTAAACGTATTGATGTGCAGACTATTCACGTCCTTGGCAATGATGTGGATACAGTAAAAGGTAATGACGTGGTTATGGGTAAAGGCAAAGTCGTGGCATATAAACGCGCGCACGATGGAATTTTTGTGGACAATTATACATGGAGTAATAAATTATGGAGAGAATTAGTTTTTTCAAACCAGTTATAGATATCGAAGCAACTGGAAATCAAATCAAGTTTTTAAGAAAGAAGTGTGGTTTTAGCGTAAGGGACATCCAGAGCGTATTTGGCTTTGAATACCCTCAGGCTGTTTATGCCTGGGAACAAGGTAAGAATATTCCTTCGATTGATAACCTGCTTGTTTTATCAATTTTGTTCAACGTACCGGTTGAACAGCTGGTAATCAGCAAGACAGTAGAAGTAGAAATTAACAGCATGCC